>JAPOYX010000037.1 GCA_026706345.1 Gemmatimonadota bacterium
CTCGTGGAAGCAATGCCACGTAACCATAATCGATTCAAGCCTTTGTGGGATTTATACAACAGCTCATCGCCATTCTTACGAGTTCTTTTCAGTAAACGTACAATGGAGTTTCTAATCTGCTTAGATGCCTTCGTCAGTAGAGTTATGTCCTACAGTAGTATGATGTTTGTGATACTAAAGGACACGACCGCATACTCCGAACGTCCGCTAAAGCGAATTAGAAGCAGTCACATATTAGACTTTGCTGTGCCGTATCATTACCTTCGTAACCAATCGTAACCAATCGTAACACATATACCTCCGATAGAGAAACATGATGGCGAAACGCAAAACCACTGCGTCAACGTCAGAGCAGCATAAAACGGGATTGTCCACCGGTCGGCTAAGAAGCCCAACGGCCCGAAAGCTCCAACCTTATCTCGGGAATCTCCTGTTCTGCCTGATCATCGCGGTGCTTGCCGTCTTCGTGTACCGCGGCTACATCATCGAGGGCAAGGTAGACCTAAGACCCGATTTCATCGGCCAGGCCATTCCCTTTGATCGTTTCGCGCAGGACTTCAAAAGCCAGTCTGGCGAAACGCCCCTCTGGTACCCCCACATCTTCGGCGGCATGCCTTTCCAGGCCAGTGGCACGTATCACCACTTGCAGTACAGCTTCGAAGCCCTGGTCAACGCCGTCCTGCCCGACGTGCTCATCAGCGCGCTGCATGGCCGTTTCTTCTTCCACCTGCTCCTCGGCGCGGTTTCCATGTTCTTCCTGGCACGCGTCCTGTCCCTCTCCGGGCCCGCATCTTTCGTCGCGGCGGTGGCCTTCGTGTTTTCCACCCACATGATGGCGACGGAACATGCCAACCGGTTCATCTGCTTCATGCACGTTCCCCTCGTCTTCCTGGCTGCCTACCAAGTCTTTGATCGTGGCAGGGTGTTCGACGGTATGTTGCTCGGCGGCGCCTTCGGCTCTCAGCTGTGTTCCTTTCATCCCCAGATCGCCTTCTACACGGCCATGTTGATCGGCCTGTACGCCGTGTACGCAGTCGTAAACGACATACGCGACAAAACGTCCGCAAGCATTATAGCCAGGAAGTCTGCGCTGTTTACCGGTGGCGTCGTCCTGGCCGTCGCGGTCGCGGCCGTGCTTGTACTCCCCATGCAGGAATACGCGGAGCACTCCGCCCGCGGCCTGTCCGTTGGGGGCAGCGACGTGAACGTGCCGTTCGCCACGAGCTGGTCGTTCCCGCCGACTGAAATTCTGACCTTCATCATCCCTTCATTTGCGGGGTTCGGCGGCCCCCTGTACTGGGGCGACATGCCGTTTACCGATTTTCCGAACTACCTGGGTATCGTGGTTGTCGTCCTGGCCGTGGCGGGATTCGTGCTGAACAGATCGCGCATGACCCTGTTCCTGGTCATCGCGGCGGTCCTGGCCCTGCTGGTCTCCTTCGGACGGCACCTGCCCCCGGTATCCTACGTCATGCTCCACTTCGTCCCTTTCTTCGGAAAGTTCCGTGCGCCGGTCATGATCCTGGTGCTGTCGCAGTTCGCCGTCGCACTCCTCGCGGGGTACGGCGTGCATGCCCTCGCCGGGCGCATACGGGCGGGCAAGGACAGCAGCCTGGGTGTGTTTGCGAAAAGACTGTGCGTCGTTGCCGGCGGAGTATTGCTGCTGGTCCTGGCGCTGACCGTGTTCGAAACCTCCTTCCAGTCCTATATGACGGATATCTATGTACAGTCTGACGCGTCACACGGAGCCCGCGGCGCCATCTCGAGTAATGCGGACTACTATGCCCGGGTCAATGCCACGCGCTTCGATCTGCTCATGGGTGACCTGTGGACGATGGTGTTGTTGCTCTGTGCGGCATCTGCGCTGCTCTTTGCCACCTGCAAGAGTAGCCACGCGCTGTTCGCCGGCGGCGTGAGCGCGCTGGTCGTCATCGACCTGCTGCTCGTGGCGTCTCGGGTCGTGAACCCGGAAGATGATCCCGCGCAGGTCGAAGCCTACTATGCCGTGCGAGAAACCGAGATCGTGCAGGCGCTGAAAGCCGATGCCAGCCCCTATCGCATCCTGCCGCTCTCCGAGTTCTCGTCGAATGAGTACGGCTACTTCGGCATTTCCAGCATCGGCGGCTACCACGCGGCGAAACTGGGAGTCTACCAGGAGCTCATGGACCAGGTCGGGTTCAACTCCTTCCCGGTGCTGAACATGCTGAACACCCGGTACCTGGTAACCGGACAACCTCTTCAGATTGAAGAACTTACCCCCGTGGCCGAGTCCGACGCCGGCTACCTCTATCGGAACGAGACCGCCCTTCCGAGGGCCTTCCTGGTGGACAGCGTGCGAGTCATCACGGACAGGAGCGCCATCTTCGAAACCATGAGAGATCCCGGGTTCAGCCCCGATGAATACGCGATCCTGGAAGAACCCGTCGCGGAGCGGCTAGGTCCGATGGGCGACGCTTCCGTGGAGATCACGCTTTACACGCCGCACCGGATCGAGATGGCAGTGGATGCGGCCGCGCCCTGCCTGCTGGTGCTGAGCGAGATCTACTATCCTCCAGGGTGGCGCGTCGAGATCGACGGCTCGCCCACGGAGATTCACAAGACCAACTACGTGCTTCGCTCCGTGGTCGTCCCGGAAGGCCGCCACGAAGTGGTGATGACTTTCAATCCGCCGAGCTTTACCACGGGTCTTCTCGTCAGCCGGACCGCCAGTACGCTGGTCCTCGCCGGGTTGATCGTAGCGGGCGCAATGCACATAAGAAAACGCCTGAAGGCCGGAGCCTGACACCGAATGCCGCAAACCATGAAATCTCTGATCATCGTCCCCACCTACAACGAACTCGAGAACATCCGGCGGCTACTGCCGGAATTAACGGCGTTGGGACAGGATATCCGGGTGCTTGTGGTGGATGACAACTCGCCGGACGGGACAGGAAAGCTGGTCGATGAAATGGCCGCGGAGAACGAACGGATCAGCGTGCTGCATCGACCCGAAAAGCTGGGGTTGGGCTCGGCGTACGTGGCGGGTTTCAAGCACGCCGTCCAGCAGGACGTGGACTGCGTTTTCGAGATGGACGCGGACTTTTCCCACGATCCCGCCATGATTCCCAGGTTCATCGAGCAGATCGAATTCTGCGACGTGGTGATCGGATCCCGGTACATCAGCGGCATCAACGTGGTCAACTGGCCCATGTCCCGCTTGCTGCTCAGCTATTTTGCCAACATCTATACCCGCGTGGTCACGGGCATGACGATCCGGGACACCACCTCGGGATACAAGTGTTTCCGGCGCGAGGTGCTGGAGCACATCGAGCTGGATGAAGTCCGGTCCGACGGGTACGCCTTCCAGATCGAGATGAATTACCGGTGCTGGCGAAAGGGATATCGGATGTGTGAAATCCCCATTATCTTCGTAGACCGGCGTTCGGGTACGTCGAAACTCTCCCGGGGCGTGATCAACGAGGCGGTCTGGATCGTCTGGTGGCTGCGCCTGCTGCGCCTGCTGCGCCGGATCTAGACGTCTCGCTTGCCGATGATGGAGGAAGTCCTATGCTGACCGAACAGCAGCACCTGCACTTCAAGACTTTCGGGTTTGTCGTCCTGCGGCAGGTCTTCACCCCGGATGAGCTGGACATCATCAACAAGGAATTTGACCACGGTCTGGAAGCCGCCTATCGCCACCTGCCCTTCGACGGCACGGTCCGTCACTGGGTCACGATGATGGGTCGATCCACGCCTTTTTTCGGAAGTCTCCTCGAGGATCCCCGGCTCTGTGGCGTCGCCGAACAACTCTACGGTGAAGATGCGCTGGGCATCGCCACCGACGCTAACCGGTACGTGGGCAACACGGGCTGGCATCCGGACACCCACAGCATACACCAGTACGGCATCAAGTTCGCCTTCTACCTGCAACCCGTAGGGCCGGAAACCGGAGCGTTGCGCGTCATACCGGGGTCGCACCGCAACCCCTTCCACGGCGAGCTGAGACGGTTCATATCCGAATTCGAGCGACACAAGGATGTGCCCTGTTACGTCTGCGACTCCGAACCGGGCGACGTAGTGGGCTTCGACCTCCGGTTATGGCACGCCAGCTACGGGGGCGCCAGTGACCGGCGCATGTGCACCTGCGTATACTACAACAATCCGAGGACGCCTGAGGAAATCGAAACCACCAGGAGTCAGGGGGCGAACAACGGCAAGGCCACCGCCAAGTATAACCGTCCGAATGACCCCCCGGTCGACCCGTACTGGCTCACGAATCCAGATCTCAGTCCGAAGCGGCGACGATGGCTGGACCGCCTTCTCGAGCTGGGTTTTTATCAGGACATTGGCACCGACGATTCATGATGAACAGCCGCCTCAAGAACCTGCTGGACGCCAGGAATCCCGCCTTCGGCATACAACTCCGGTTCGGATCGCCCGCCATCGCGGAACTGGCCGGACTGGCCGGGTTCGACTGGATTCTGATCGACACGGAGCATGCGCCGCAAACGCCCGTGACCGTCCAGGCCCAGATTCAGGCGGCGTGCTGCACGCCGGCCACGCCGATCGTCCGGATCACCCGCACCGACCCGGACCTGATCAAGCTGTACCTCGACATGGGCGCCCTGGGGATCGTCGTCCCCTTCGTGAACACCCCGGAGGAGGCGAAGCGGGGGGCCGAAGCCTGCCGCTATCCCCCGCGCGGCACCCGGGGATGGGGACCTCACCGTGCCGCGGGCTACGGGCTGTTCGAGAAGGAATACACCGCTGAGATTGATGACGCCGTAGTTTATCTGCCGATCATCGAATCGACCGAAGCGGTCGGGCACATCGACGACATCATGGATGTGGAAGGGGTGGACGGCTGTATCGTGGGTCCGGTGGACCTGTGCATATCCCTCGGCATCCCCTTCCGGTTCGACCATCCTAAATACCTCGACGCACTCCGCTGTGTGCGGGAAGCCGGACAGCGAACGGGCAAACCCGTGGGCCATCCCCTGCTCGGTTCCATGGAGGACGAGGAGAACGTCCGTAGACAGGTAGAAGAAGGCGTGCGCCTGCTTCTCGTCGGAGGCGACGAGCCGGTGTTGAGGGAAGGCTTTCGGCGGGCGGTCGAAGGGCTGGCGTTTCTAAGGAGCTAGGCGCCAGGCGTTGCGCCGGTCTCACGACAATGCGGCGGCGCGGCGGTTCCACGAAACCGCGGCTTCGCGTCCGTCATACCGTTGCCGCCGATTTCCGGGCGATCAGCGCCTGGGTCACCGTTGACAGACCCAACATTATGGCCATCAAATCGATCATGCAACTGACCGACTTGGCAAGGAAGTTATCGTAGCTGATGATGCTGTACATCAAGCCGGTCGAGCGGGGTGCGTGGGGTTCCATGCCCAGCTTGATGCGGAGGCTTCCGGGCCAATGGCTCGCTTCGACGATGGCGCCGTGGAACTCGATCTCCAGATCGCCTCCACTGATACAGGCAGCGAGGGCCTTTCGAGAAAACAAGTGGAAGTGTCGAGGGGTACTCAGGGCCTGCCAGTGGTTCTTGAAGACGTAACGTGACAGCGCGTTCAGATCGGGCGTTTCAAGATAAACGACGCCTCCCGGCTCGAGATGATCCGAAATCCATCGGACCAGCCGTCCGGGATCGGTCACGTGTTCGATGGCATGTTGGCAGATGATGGCATCGAACCGCTCCTCGCACGGTACCTCCTCGATAGGTCCTTCGATAAGCGTTACGCCGCGATCGGATAGGTATGACCGGGCTTCAGGTTCGAACTTGAGGTCATTGGCAAAGAGTTTGAGCGGAAAAGGCGCGATTTCAGCCAGGTAGGTCAGGTTCCCGCCGAATCCCGCGCCGATGTCCAGCACCCGCGAACCGGCTCGAAGATTCGTGATAACTTTTTGGTTCCATCCCCGGTCGAGCACGTTGAGCTTCAGCCACCTGAACGGGGCAAACGCGGGATACTGTGTTTCCGTTACGCGGGCCGTGTAGTTCCTCGGATAGATGCGGTCTATGTCCTCCATCCGGACCCTCGGCGACAGATACACGTGCCCGCAATCCGAGCACGCGACGAACCGGAACATATTGTCGCAGGTACGGTACTCGTAGTCGAAGCCCTCGAATACCGGACGCGGTTCTGTGTCCGAACTTCCGCACATCGCGCACGCGACCGGGACGAGGTCCAGTTCGACACCACTGGCTATAGGGTTCATGGGATTATAAGGCCACGCAGCGGGAGGACTACTGCCGGGTCTCCTTGATTCGGTTGAGCGCCCGGTCCAGCGAAGCCCTCGCCCTTTCGACGTCGACGTCTGATTCGCCCGATCCCAGGCGCTGGCGCGCCCGTTCCTCGGCCTGCTTCGCCCTTTCGACGTCGATGGTGCCGACCTCTTCGATGGTCTCGGCCAGGACCGTCACCTGGGCCCGAAGCACTTCGACGAATCCGCCGGACACGGTATACTCCGTACGGCCCTCGTCGTTCCGGATGGTCAGGAGACCCGGCCGCAGCGAGGTGAGCATGGGCACATGGCCAATCAGCACTTCGAAGTATCCGTCGGTGCCCGGCGCCAGCACACTACGCGCCTCGCCTTCGAAGGCCATGCTCGAAGGCGTTACGATGACCAGGGGGTATCCGTCTGCCATGTTCTACTGTAGCTCCTTGGCTTTGTCGAAGGCTTCGTCGATCGTCCCGACCATGTAGAAGGCCTGTTCGGGCAGCTCGTCGCATTCGCCACCGACCAGCTTCTCGAATCCCTCGACCGTATCCTCGACCTTGACGTAACGCCCCTCCAGGCCGGTGAAGATCTCCGCGACGAACATGGGCTGGGTCATGAAAAGCTCGACCTTCCGCGCGCGGGAGACGACCAGCTTGTCGTCGTCCGACAGTTCGTCGATGCCCAGGATGGCGATGATGTCCTGGAGGTCCTTGTACCGCTGGAGTATCTGCTGAACGTCCTGGACCACGCTGTAGTGTTTCTCTCCTACGACCGCGGGATCCAGAATCCGGGAGGTGGACTCGAGGGGGTCCACGGCAGGGAAGATGGCCCGGGCGAAGAGATCGCGAGAGAGCGCGGTTATGGCGTCGAGATGGGGGAAGGCGGTAACGATGGCCGGGTCCGTGTAATCGTCGGCAGGCACGTAAATGGCCTGTATCGAAGTAATGGCACCTTGTTTCGTGGACGTGATGCGTTCCTGCAGATCGCCCATTTCCGTGCTCAGCGTCGGCTGATATCCCACGGCTGAGGGCATGCGTCCGAGCAGGGCCGACACTTCCGATCCCGCCTGGACGAAGCGGAAGATGTTATCGATGAAAAGCAGTACATCCCGGCCTTCCTCGTCGCGAAAATACTCGGCGATGGCAACGCCGGACAGGCCGACGCGCAGGCGCACGCCCGGCGGCTCGTTCATCTGGCCGAACACCAGGGCGGTCTTGTCGAGCACCTTGGCCTCCTCCATCTCCAGCCAGAGGTCGTTGCCCTCACGAGACCGTTCGCCCACCCCCGCGAAAACGGAATATCCGCCGTGCTCCCGGGCAATGTTGTTGATCAGTTCCTTGATCAACACGGTCTTGCCCGTGCCGGCGCCTCCGAGCAGCCCCGTCTTTCCACCGCGGGTATAGGGTTCCATGAGGTCCATGACCTTGATCCCCGTCTCGAACATCTCCGCCGAGGTCGTCAGATCTTCCTGTTCCGGCGCGCTGCGATGTATCGGGTAGTGGTGATCCGAGTCCACCGTACCCCGTTCGTCGATGGGACGGCCGAGGACATTCATCATGCGGCCCAGGACATTAGGACCCACGGGCACGTTGATCGGACCACCGGTATCGATGGCCGTCACACCCCGAACCAGTCCGTCCGTGGCGTCCATGGCCACGCAACGCACCTTGTTGTCGCCCAGGTGCTGCTGGACTTCGAGGATCAACGCGTCGCTGCCCTCTACGGATACCTCGAGGGCGTTGTAGATCTTCGGCAACGTGCCTGAACCGAATTCGACGTCAACGACGGCGCCGATGATCTGCGCCACGGTACCTGTGTTCGTTCCTTCCATGGTTATCCTTCCCCGGTCATTGGGCGGCCGTCCGGCATTACTTCAATGCTTCGGCTCCGCCTACGATGTCCATCAGCTCGGATGTAATGGTTTCCTGGCGGATCTTGTTGGCCGTCAGGGTCAATTCGTCGATCAGATCGTTCGCGTTCCGTGTTGCGTTGTCCATGGCCATCATGCGGGCTGCTTCTTCCGCCGTGTTGGATTCGAGTAACACACGCCACAGCTGGAAACGGATATGCTGCGGCACCAGGTCGTTCAGAAGAAGGGGTTGCGACGGCTCGTACACGTAACCGGTAAACCCCGGATCGTCCTCCACTGCCATGGGCGGCACGGGAAGCAGTTGTTCGGTCACGAGACTCTGCTGTCCGGCGGACTTGAACTCGTTGTAAAGCATATCCACCTGGTCGATCCTGCCGCTTGTGAACAGCCCGGTCACCTCGTCCGCAATATCGCGCGCCTGGGCGTATTCCAGGACCTGGTACACGTTAGTATGGCTGGTAAGAACCTCCACCCGCTGACGGGAGAGCGTATCCGAACCCTTGCGCCCGACGCAGACCAGTCCGGGTTCCGGCGAGCCTTCCCGAACGCGTTCCATGGCGCTGCGCACGACGTTGGAGTTGAACCCACCGCAGAATCCGCGATCGGCCGTAACGACGATCAGCGCGGAGGCCTTCACCTCGCGGGGAGTCATGAGCGGATGGCGTTCGTCGGCCGTCTGCGCCGCCAGATGCTTCATCATCTCGTCCAGCTTCCGGGCGTAGGGACGGGCGGCGAACAGCCGGTTCTGCGCCCGGCGCAGACGGACGCCGGCCACGGTCTGCATGGCCTTGGTGATCTTCTGAATATCCTTCGTACTCGCGATCCGTCGCCGGATCTCACGAAGTGACGGCATGGTACCCTTTCTACGACATAAACGTCTTGCTGAATGCTTCTACGGCGGACCGGATGCGCTGCTCCAGATCTTCACTCAATTCCTTCGTTTCCCGTATCTCGCGGCCCACGTCGGAATGATGCGTTGCCATGTGCTGGAGCAGGCCCCCGACGAAGGGTTGCACCTCGTCCACGGCCAGGTCGTTCAACATCCCGTTGACGCCCACGTAGAGCGAAATGATCTGTTCCTCGACCGCCATGGGCCGGTACTGGGGCTGCTTGAGCAGTTCTACCAGCCGTTCGCCCAGATGCAGTTCACGTTGCGTGGTCTGGTCCAGTCCCGACGTGCCGAACCGGGCGAAGGCTTCCAGCTCGCGGTATCGGGCCAGGGACGTTCTCAAAAGCCCGGCGACCTGGCGCGATTTCATGGCCTTGATCTGCGCGGCGCCACCCACGCGGGAAACCGACAGACCCACGTTGACCGCCGGCCGCTGGCCAGCGAAGAACAGATTGGACTCCAGGTAGATCTGGCCGTCGGTGATGGAGATCACGTTGGTCGGAATGTAGGTCGACACGTCACCGAACTGCGTCTCGATTACTGGCAGCGCGGTAAGAGAACCGCCGCCGTACTCGTCGCTCATCTTGGCCGCCCGCTCCAAGAGCCGGGAATGAAGATAGAACACGTCGCCCGGATAGGCCTCGCGTCCCGGTGGACGACGGAGGTTCAACGACAACTGCCGGTACGCGACCGCGTGCTTGGTAAGATCGTCGTATACCACCAGGGCGTGCTTACCGCTGTCACGATAGTATTCGCCCATGGTCGCTCCGCCGTAGGGCGCCAGGAACTGCATAGGCGCCGGGGCGCTGGCCGCGGCCGCGACCACGGTGGTGTATTCCATGGCCCCGTGTTCCTCCAGGGTGGCGACGGTCTTGGCGATCGTGGAGCCCTTCTGGCCGATGGCGACATAAATACAGGCCACGTCCTCGCCTTTCTGGTTGAGGATCGCGTCAATAGCCACGGCTGTCTTGCCCGTCTGCCGGTCGCCAATGATCAGCTCGCGCTGGCCCCTTCCGATGGGGAACATGCTGTCGATCACCTTGAGACCGGTATACATGGGCTCGTTTACGGGCTGACGTTGCACCACGCCAGGGGCCTTCGCCTCTATCGAACGCGCTTCCGCTCCGACAATGGGCCCCTTGCCGTCGATCGGCCGTCCCAGGGAATCCACCACACGGCCCAGCATGCCGTCGCCCACGGCGCATTCGGCGATGCGTCCCGTCCGCTTGACGGGATCGCCTTCCTTGATCAACTGATCGTCCCCGAAGAGAATGCACCCGACGTTGTCCTCTTCCAGGTTGAGCACCATGCCCACCACGTCATTGGGGAATTCGACGAGTTCGTTCGCCATCACGTTGGAGAGGCCCTGTACACGGGCGATACCATCGCCCACCTGGAGCGCGGTACCCGTTTCGTAGATGTCGACCTCTCGCTTGAAGTCGAGCACCTGCTGCTTGAGAAGTTCGGAGACCTCGTCCGCACGAATTGCTATTTCATCAAATGCCATTGTCTTCTCCATCGAAGGTCATTTTCGAACGAGCGCCTGCCGGACCCGCTGGAGCTGGGTCGCCAGGCTGCTGTCGAACACCTGGTCGCCCACGCGTACCACGAATCCTCCGATTAAGTCCCGGTTTACCGTGGTCCGCATACGAACGCGCTGCCCGGTCTGTGCTTCCAGCCTGTTTTTCAAGTCGTCTTCCTGCCCGTCGGTCAGCGCGACCGCGCTCGCGACGTCCGCGTTTACGATGCCGTCCCATTCGTCCAGGATGGTGCGGCAGGCGTCCAGGATCTCCGGCAGGTTGCGCGCCCGCCGCCTGGAAGCCAGCAGATAGAGGAAATTGAGGGTGATGTCCTGGACCTTGCCTTCGAATATCTCACCCAGCATGCGTTGCTTCACGTCAGCGGGTATGACCTTGTCCGTGATGAAATCCACGAAGGGTTGCGAGTCCCGGCACAACTGCTCGAAAGCCGTGATTTCCCCGCGCACCGCGTCCAGGGAGTCTGTTTCCGCCGCGGCCTCCAGCCACGCCCCGGCATAGCGGTATGCGATGTCTGTCTTACTGGCCATCGGTCACTTATTCCTTTGAAGGCATCTGCGCGATGAACTCGTCCACGACCTTCCGGTGTTCGGCCGCGTCCAGGGTGCTGTTCAGGATCCTGCCCGCGATTTCCACCGCCAGGTCGCCCACCTGTGCGCGCAGTTCGGCCACGGCGTGTTCCTTCTCGCGCCGGATCGTGTTGCGCGCCTTCTCGAGCTCGCGCTCCGCGTCCTGCTGGGTCTGCTCGAGGATCCGGTCGCGTTCCGCGTTGGCCTGGTCGACCGCGGCCTGCATCTTCTCGCGGGCCTCGGTCTCGATTTCCTCAAGCCGCCGCCTGGCTTCTTCGTGCAGGCGGTCCAGTTCCGCCCGGTCCGCGTCCAGTCCCTCCATGCGGTCGCGGATATCCCGTTTCCTGTCTTCGATGGCCTGGGCGATGATGCCGAAGACATACTTCCTCAGGATGAAAAACAGGACGGCGAACCCGATCATCTGGATGATCAGGGTGCTCAGGTCAATACCAAGATCGTGCAAGATATCTAACACGCGCTATGCTCCTTCGAACGCCGGCGGCACGCTCAGTAACAGGCGCGCGCCGCAAGCCGCTTGTCTTCTACTGGGCGAGGCGGCTCAGTTCCATGACCTGTTCGAAGGACGGCAACTGGCCCTGGAGCATGAAGAACACCAGCAGGCCGTAGATCGCCAGCGATTCCATGAACGCCAGGCCGATGATCAACACCAGCTGAATGCGGCCGGCGGATTCGGGTTGACGGGAAATGCCCTGACAGGCCAGACCGGTTGCGATCCCCTGACCGACACCCGAGCCGATGGCCGCAACGGAAACGGCCAGCGCCACGCCAAGTCCTAAACCCATGTAGTACAGCATGAAGCGAGCTCCTTTCGGAATGGAGAATGAACTACGACAAATCAAACATCTCTATCAAAACCGGTTATATCGCATTCGGTTATATCGCAATCAGTGGTCTTCCTCCCCGTGGTCGTGATCCAGGAACTGGGCCACGTAAACGGCGCTCAGCACCGAGAAGATCATCGCCTGGACCGTCCCTGAAAACACGCCGAACATCAGCATCGGAACCTGCATCGGCACGAAGGGCACCTCGAGGGCGCCAATAAGAAACACCGGGGACAGGCCCAGCAGCACCAGTACGATCATCTCTTCTCCGAACACGTTTCCGAAGAGGCGGATCGACAGGGAGATGACCTTGGCGAACTCGCCGACGATATGAAGCGGGCACATGAGTACGCCCATCCACTTGGGCTCGCCCCAGAAATGCCAGAGATAGGCTTTGAGTCCGATCTCGCGCAGGCCGATGAGATGGGCCGAGACGATGGAGATCAGGGCGAATCCGAGGGTGGTGTTCAGATCGGCGGTGGGCGACTGCATGCCGGGTATGACGCCCAGCATGTTCATGAACCAGATGTAGATGAAGAAGGAGGCGAAAAAGGGTATGTACTTCCGGCCGCGCTCCCCGACGATGTTGAGGAAGAACCCGGTCAGTCCCTCGACGGCCATCTCGAATAGCGTCTGGACCGAGCCTTCGGGTATGCGCTTGAACGATCTTACCGCGATGGTTACGAGAACGAGAACAATGACGAAGACGAGCAGGGTGTTCAGCAGGAGATCCGGCTGTCTGACGGGTTGGGGGATCCAATCGGCCAGTGGGCCCAGCAGGTAAAATATCCCATGTAGAATCGAGTAGTGCGCTTCACCGCTTCCTCCCTCGGACGCCATCTCCAGAGAGAGGACACTCGACCACGGACCAGTCAAAGGACAACCTCCTTACCGGTACGACCGATTCGGCTTGTTCAACGCAGCGGTCCGTTCTGCCCGATCATCCGATGAGCCCTGTCTCATGACCAGGACGAGGCCGCACAGGGTCAGCGTGAAGGGCGTCAGGGACACGCCCGTCAGCAACCCGATGGGGTGGAACCAGCTCCCCGACGTCACGAAATAAAGCACGATCCCCAGCAGCGGCAGCTTGGCCATCAGCAACAGGAACAGCTTGTTGCGGTTCCGCTTGATTTGCTCACCGGGCGTCACGAAACGGCGGACCAGCCAGGCCGTGACGTAGAGCATCATCAGCCCGATTATCGACCCGACGAAGAAATTGACGGCAAGCAGATCCGCGCCCGCCACGCGCGCCACGATGGTGCCGACGATGGTCAGCACGGCGCTGATCCGGTAGACGCGAGGCAGGAACCGCCTCAGCGGTTCGCCGACGCTTCCGGACGGCGCACCGGTGCCGGGTCCGGTTTCAGTGCCCGTTACACTACCGGTCGATGCTCCGCCGTCATGCTCAGTGCTTCCCACCATCTCTCTCCCGCTCCGCCGCTTCGATCTTTCGGTTCAGCCGTTTCAGCGTCCTCGCCATCTCCAAGAACCCGGCCACGACCCCGAGCATGGCGCCGACAACGCCGCCCCAGGGTTTCCACTCAGGCCAGGCCAGTTCGACCTGGTGACCCAGGAAGTACCCGATCGCGGTGGCGAATACCAGGGTCAGGCCGATTACGGCAAGCTCCCCGGCTTCTCTCATGTACTGCCATTTGCTCTGCGTGTCCCGTGCCATAGACCATCAGTCAACGCCCGTAGGGATATTGTGATCCGCCTGTACCGGACGTACCGGATGCGGCGGCGTCTCCGCCGTCCACGCGGTCCGCCTGGTCCGCTCGGTTCGCCTGGTCCGATCCGGCGGGTTCGTCCGACATGGCCGAGTTTCCGTGGAAGACCGCTCCTTCCTCGATGACGAGGGACTTGGTTTTCAGGTCACCGACGAAGGTGGATTTGCTGCCCAGCAGCACGTGTTGGGAAACGGTAAGTTGACTCTCCACGTAGCCATTGATAATCGCGGTCTTCGACTCTATGGACGATCCTACGATCCGGCCGGACTTTCCGACCTCGACCCCGTCGGTGGCCTTCACATCGCCGTTTACGGTGCCGTCTATCCGGATATTGCCTTCCACGTCCACCGAACCGTTCACTTCAGTGCCCTTGGCAATGATCGTCATACCGCGCTCCCGATCTTGTACTGCGCCGGATGGACCGCCTGATCCGAACATGTCAGCGTTGCGTTCGCATGCTCACCAGCAGATCGTCCCACTGGATGACATCGGGCAGGTAGCCGCGAGGATCGACGGGGGCGTTGTCCTTCCAGACCTCGTAATGCAGATGCGGCGCCGTACTGCGGCCCGTATTCCCGACCAGGGCAATGATCTGCCCGCGGCGGACCAGTTGGCCGCGGTCGACCCGCAGCCTGGCGTTGTGGCCGTATCGCGTCGCCAGGTCGTAGCCGTGATCGATTTCGACCAGCCAGCCCAGGTTCTGGTCCCAGTCCGCGAACGTCACAATCCCGTCGGCGGTGGACAGGACAGGCGCGCTCTCACGGGCGGCGACGTCCAGGCCGAAATGCGGCGCGACGATCGAATCGTCCCCCTGTTGAAACTCCCGCGTCACCCAGCCCGCGACCGGCCATATGGACGGCATGTACCGGAGCGGCGGAGTGCGTTCTCCGGCCGCAACGGCCTCAACCCCCGCCGGAAGGCCGCCATCCGTCAGAAAGGGCAATCCGTCCCGGCTGGCGGCCAGAAGTCCGTCTTCATCCACCCGCATCGGAGATTCGGAATCGAACCGCTCGACGCCGGCCAGCCTTCGTATGCTTCTGGCGGTCTCCTTCAATTCCTCCAGTTGCCGGGTCAGTTCCATGGACTTTTCTTCTAACGACCTCATCTGCGCTTTCCAGCTGTGGCCGAAAGTAACATCGACTATACCCGCCGGCAGGGCCAGAACAACCACCGGCGCAAGCAAGCCGAGAACGACCACCGAGACGAGCAGGACGAACAGGGGCCTCGGCATGCGCAGTTCGCGCGTCCGACCCGATCGCTCAGAGACGAAAACCAGCGACATCCAGTGCATTCTGAACATGGTCAATACCGCCTGGCATACGCGTATCCGTCCATGTTCCGCCACACCTCGTGACGGAACCGGCGCAACAGGATAAATATAGGCCGCGGGCCTGAAAAGTCAAAGGATATCGGTAAAATAACGGGCTGGAAAGACGTGGCGCGTATCCGGGGTTCGGTGAGCCTCACAGTCGGACTTTCAGCAGTTCGAGGATGCGGTTCAGATCATCCGCGGAATAGAACTCGATTTCGATCTTCCCCTTGTGCTGCCTGCGGTTGATGTTCACCTTCGTTCCGAGTATGCGCTGCATGATGGACTCGGCGGCCGCGAGGTCGTGCGGCTTGCGCGCCGGGGCGCTTTCCCGCTTCTCCTCGTAACGTTTCTTGACCAGCTCTTCCACCTTGCGGACGGACAGGCCCTTTTTCACGATCTGCTTACACAATTCGGCCTGTTCCTTACGGTTTTCGAGTCCCAGCAGCGCCCGCGCGTGGCCCATCGAGATCTCGTCGGCCAGGAGGCACTTCTGGACATCGGCCGGCAACTTCAGCAGCCTGAGCGTGTTGGCCACCGTCGTCCTGTTCTTCCCCACGCGGGTGGCGACTTCTTCCTGCGTGAGGTGACATTCTTCCTGCAGCCGAAGGTAGGCCCGGGCTTCGTGGATCGGATTCAGGTCGTCGCGCTGGATGTTTTCGATCAGCGACAGTTCCATCATCTCTTCGGGGGATGAAACCGCCATGACGATGGCCGGTATGGTCTGGTAGCCCGTCTGCCTGGCGGCCCGGAGCCTCCGTTCCCCGGCGATCAGTTCGTACTCCTCTTTCTCGTTTTTCCGGCGGACGGTGACCGGCTGGATTACGCCCTTTTCGAGGATGGACCGGGCCAGTTCGTCGAGCCTGGCCTGGTCGAACGACTGACGCGGCTGGTAGGGATTGGCCGAAATCCGGTCTATCGGCACCTGGAGCACGCTCTGCCTGCCTTCCTGGTCGTCCGGAAGATCAGGAATCAGCGCTTCCAGCCCCCGCCCCAACGCTTTCCTGGCTGCCATTGGCCATCACCTCTCTGGCTAGATTCATGTAGCTTTCCGCTCCCGACGAGAGAATATCATAGAGGATGATCGGACTGCCGAAGCTCGGCGCTTCGCTCAAGCGGACATTTCTCGGGATCGTGGTCTGGTAAACCTTGTCTGCGAAGTACTGCTTGGCCTCCGCCTCGATCTGTTTCGAGAGGTTGAGCCGCTTGTCGTACATCGTCAGGAGGATGCCTTCTATCTTCAGGCTCCGGTTCAGATGCTTCTGGATTTTGCGGATCGAATTGAGCAGCTGCCCGAGTCCCTCGAGGGCGTAGTACTCGCACTGTATGGGAATCAACACCGAATCGGCGGCCGTCAGCGCGTTCAGGGTGAGGAGACTCAGAGAGGGCGGGCAGTCGATCAGGATGTACTCGTATTCGTCGCGTATCGGCTTGATCGCGTCTTCAAGCTTCCGCTCCCGGGCGATGGCCGAGACGAGCTCGATTTCGGCGCCGACCAGCCGGCGATGGGCCGGGACGACGCAGAGCGCAGGAATCTCGGTCTGCTGTACGGCTTCCTCGATGGGGCGCTCGTCCAACAGGACCTCGTAAATCGTCACGTCCAGCGTCCGGTCGTGCAGTCCGAGTCCCGATGTGGCATTCGACTGCGGATCCAGATCGACCAGAAGGGTCTTCTTTTCCGCGACGCCCAAGCAGGCGGACAGGTTCACCGACGTCGTCGTCTTGCCGACCCCGCCCTTCTGATTCGCGATCGAAATGACCTTGCCCATGCAATACTCCGCGACGGCGCACGGAAACAGTGCGCTAAAACGCACTTTACCCGTCGTCGTTCTAAAAACGCACTTTACCCGTCGTCGGCGGAACGGATCAATACCACGGCGTGGGCCGCGATGCCTTCTTCCCGTCCGGTGAATCCGAGTCTTTCTGAAGTTGTGGCCTTGATCGACACGCGGTCGTCCGGCAATCCGAGGGCTTCGCCGAGGCGGCCGCGCATCAGCGGTACGAAGGGCGACAGTTTCGGACGTTCCGCGACGACGGTGGCGTCCACATTCGATATAGTATAACCCGATTCGCCCAGTGCGTCAACAATCCGTTGGAGCAGCAGGAGACTGGAAATACCACGGTAACGTTCGTCGTTATCGGGGAAGAGCACCCCGATATCGCCCAGCCCGGCGGCGCCGAGCAGGGCGTCGCCTATGGCATGCGAAAGCACGTCCGCGTCGGAGTGGCCCTGCAGGCCGCGTTCGTGGGGAATGGTCACGCCGCCGAGGACGCAGGGCCTGCCGTCCGCGAATGCGTGGACATCGTAGCCGGTTCCTACGCGCATGTCATCCATGGCCAGCGTCCTTTGCTGCGTTTACCGGGTCTGATTACGGTCGGATCCGTCCCTGGCGCCGCAGAATACGCTCCGCGACTTCCAGGTCTTCGGCCGTGGTCACCTTGATGTTGTCGGGGGCGCCCTCGATAACCCGCACCACGTATCCGGCCCGCTCCACCAGTTCGGCGTCGTCGGTCCCCGTATAGCCCTCTTCCCGCGCCTGTTCGTGGGCTGCCCGCAGGACCCGGTACGGAAAGGTCTGGGGCGTCTGCGCCCGCCACAGCGTCGACCGGTCGGGCGTCGCCTCGACCCTTCCGTCCCGGATGATTTTCATCGTATCCGTGGAAGGGGTGGCCGAAATCACCCCACCGTACCGGGCGCACCCGAGGACGGACGCTTCGAGGGCGTCCTGCTCGACGCAGGGTCGCGCCGCGTCATGAATCAGCACGGACCCGACGTCCTCGTCAAGGACCATCAGTCCGAGGTAGACCGACTCCTGGCGTGTGACTCCGCCCGCGACCACTTTCACGAGCTTCGGGTAGGCGCCGCCCGCCTCGGCCAGATGTTCGCTGCACGACGTCACCCGGGCCGGCTCCACCACCAGCACATATCCGTCCACGGCCGGACACGCCTCGAAGACGGAGAGGGTGTGGGCCAGAATCGACCTGCAGCCGATGGTGATGTACGGCTTCTCGGTATCCGACCGCATGCGCAGGCCGTGGCCGGCCGCGGGAATGATGGCCATGACGGGTTTCAACACCGCTTCCTCCTCAGACGATCAGCATGGCGTCGCCATAACTGTAGAACCGGTACTTCTCCCTGACGGCTTCCTCGTACGCGGAAAGGATCAGTTCTCTGCCGGCAAAGGCACTGACCAGCAACAGGAGCGTCGACTTCGGCAGGTGGAAATTGGTCAGCAGCGCGTCGACCAGTTTAAATTCGTAGGGAGGATAAATGTAGCACCGGGTACGGCCCTCGTACCGGCGCGGTTCGAGTCCTGTCGCGGACACGCCTCCTTCGCCGGACACGCCTACGGTTCCGGATGTTCTATCGGCGGCGGATCCTCCACCATTGCCGCCGCCGCCCGCCGCGATCGTCTCCAGGATGCGCACGACCGTGGTTCCGACGGCCACCACGCGCCCTTCGCTCCGCCTGCCCAGGATCGCTTCCGCCTGATGCGCGTCCACCCTGTAGTACTCCGCGTCCATCTCGTGGTCCTCTACGGCGCCGGCGCGGATCGGCTGGAACGTGCCCGGTCCGACATGGAGCAGGACCGGCACCACGGCCGTACCCCGCGCCCGTATACGGTCCAGCAGGGGAGCCGTGAAATGCAGGCCGGCCGTGGGCGCGGCCACGGCGCCGTACTCCTCGGCGTAGACCGTTTGGTAACGGTCCCGGTCGGACGTGCCCGGAGCGCGGCAGATGTAAGGCGGCAGCGGCGTACGGCCCACCTGCTCGACGGCCCGGACCACGTCCGCGTTCCCGGCGAAGCGGACATGGCGGATGTCCGGACCGGGGTCATCCTCCACCGTGGCGGCCAGGGCGCCGCCCTCCAGCTCCAGGCGCGTTCCTTTTGCGAGGCGGGCGCCCGGCTTCAGCAGGGCTTCCCAGCGGTCGGACGCCATTTCGCGGACCAGCACGACTTCAACCCGCCCGCCGGTTTCCGGCCGCACCCCCCGAAGCCTGGCGGACATCACCCGCGTCCGGTTGAGCACCAGCACATCGGCCGGGGCCAGGTAGTCGACAATATCCCGGAAAGTCCGGTGTTCGATCACGCCGGCGTGGCGGTGCACCACCATCAACCGGGATGCGTCGCGGGGTTCGGCGGGATACTGGGCGATCAGGTCTTCCGGCAGGGTGTAGTCGAATTCTGCTATATTCACGGATGATCGACAGTGTAGGCCGGCGCGCCGGAAATGGGCGGGTCGGACCGTAACGGCGAAGGGCTGTCCGGCGGATCGCGCCGGCCAAGAGCCGGCCGGACCGCGGCGGCGCGCGTCCTGCCTGCCGTCAGTCGAACAGTCCGGCCTGCGGCCTTGGTGGCGCGGTGAATCCCAGGTGTCCGTACGCCAGTTCGGTGGCCACCCTGCCCCGAGGCGTCCGCTTGATCAGGCCCTGGACAATGAGATAGGGCTCGTATACCTCCTCGAGCGTCCCGCTTTCCTCACCCACGGCCACGGCCAGCGTATTCAGGCCTACGGGACCGCCCTCGTATTTTTCGATGATGGCCGTGAGGATCAGGCGGTTCATGTCGTCCAGGCCCATGAGGTCCACGCCCAGCATCTCGAAGGCGGCCTTCGCGGTCTCCCCGGTTATGCGTCCATCGCCTTTGACCTGGGCGTAGTCCCGAACCCGCTTCAGGTACCGGTTGGCGATGCGAGGCGTTCCCCTGGACCGCCGGGCGATCTCCATCGCACCGGCGTCATCGGTCTCTACACCGATGATTTCGGCCGCCCGCATGACGATCAGGAACAGTTCGTCCGGCGTGTAGAAATCGAGCCGGATGGGGATGCCGAAACGCGCCAGGAGCGGCGCCGTCAACAGGCCCGTGCGGGTCGTCGCGCCCACCAGGGTGAAATGGTCCAGGCTAAGGGAAAGGGAACGGGCGCTCGGCCCTCGGTCCACCAGGATGTCGATCTTGAAATCCTCCATGGCGGCGTACATGTGCTCTTCCACCACGTGGTTCAGGCGGTGGATCTCGTCGATGAAGAACACGTCTCCCGGTTGCAGGTTAGTCAGCAGGCCCGCCAGATCGGCCGGTTTGTCCAGCACGGGTCCGGCGGTCTGACGTATCTCCACGCCCATTTCGTTGGCGAGAATGGTGGCCAGCGTGGTCTTGCCCAGTCCCGGCGGTCCGTGGAGCAGCACGTGGTCGATGTGGTTCTCTCCGCGGGTCTTCGCGGCCTCGATGTAGAGCCGCAGCTCCGCCTTGGCCTTTTCCTGGCCGGGGAATTCATCGAAACGGCCAGGCCTTAGTACGCGGTCGAACTCCGTATCCTCGTCGAATCGGTCCGGGTCGGTCAACGGGTAGTCCCGTTCGTCCATCTACCGCCCTCCCTGGCTCTGGAGCACCGATCGTATGATTTCCTCCGCCTCGGGGGACTCCGGGCTTTCGGACATCACGCGGATGACCAGCCTGCGCGCTTCGGGATGTTCAAAGCCCAGAGACACCAGGCCCATGATCGCATCGTCCACTTCGGGCGACTCTCCCGCCGGCGCCACGGGCAGCGCCTCCGCCGCGCCGGTATCCATGGAGGCCAGCTTATCGCGCAGTTCCATGATCAGCCGTTGCGCGGTCTTTCGGCCGATCTTGGGCAACGAGACCAGCTTGCCGACATCTTCGTTGATGATCGCGGCGGTAAACTCCGCGACCGTCGCGCCGGAAAGAATGTTCAGGGCCACGCCGGGCCCGATGCCGGGCAGCGTGATCAGCACTTCGAAAAGACGCTTCTCGTCCACGGTCGCGAACCCGTAGAGCTGCATGCCGTCTTCTCGCGTGTGGAGCACCGTTTCCACGCGGACCTGCGAACGCGGGGGGCCCAGGGCCCGGTACGTGGACAAGGGAACAAACATTTGCAGGCCGATCCCGCCGACGGAAACCGTGATGCCGTCGGGCTGCTTGTCGACCAGCTCACCTTCGACGAATGCGATCAACTGCCTTGATCCCTCCGGTTATCCTGTGATAGTGACATATCGCGACCGCCAATGCGTCCGACGCGTCCTCCGGCAGGGGTTCCCGGCCGGGGCCCCGGTCGAGGTTCAGCATGGCGCTTACCATGTACTGGACCTGCTGCTTCGATGCACCTCCCGCACGGACGACGGCCATCTTCACTTCGCGCGGGGCGTACTCACAGACCTGCAGTCCCCGGTTCGCCGCGGCCAGGAGGGCGACCCCCCGGGCGTGTCCCAGTACGAGCGCCGCCCTGGGAAACCGTCCGCCGAAAGTGGACTCGACGGCCACCAGTTCCGGGCTGTTCCGGTCTATGACCTCGCACAGGCCGTCGTAGATGACCTTGAGCCGGTCCGCGAGGGCTTTACGCGATCCCGGACGCAACACGCCCTGGTCCAACAGCCGGCACTGTCTGCCCCGGGCCTCGATCACGCCGTATCCCGTAATCACGCTGCCCGGATCGATTCCGAGGATGATCATGGATACCCGCTACCCGTTCATTTCCTCCAGCACCTTGTCGTCCACATCGAAATTGGCGTAGACATGCTGCACGTCGTCGTGGTCCTCGAGGACCTCCATCAACCGGAGGAGCTGTTCCGCTTCCTTGCCCGCGACGGCCACGGTCGACTGCGGGATGCGGCCGATTTCCGCCCGCATGGAGGCATAGCCGCTTTCTTCGAGCCGGGTTCTCACCGATTCGAAATCGGAAACGGACGTCAACACATCCAGCGTATCCCCCTCGTCCAGGATGTCTTCCGCGCCGGCGTCGAGGGCGGCCATCATGACCTCGTCCTCGTCGATCCCGTTCTTGTCCACGACGATCGTGCCCTTCTGGTCGAACATCCAGGCCACGCAGCCCGCTTCCCCCATGTTGCCGCCGTTCTTGGTAAAGGCATGGCGCATCTCGGACGTGGTACGGTTCTTGTTGTCCGTCACCGCTTCCACCAGCAGCGCCACGCCGGCCGGGCCGTAGCCCTCGTAGACCAGTTCCTCGTAATGCACGCCGTCCAGGTCACCCGTACCTCGGGCGATGGCCCGGTCGACATTGGCCTGGGGCACATTTTCCGCCCTGGCGGCGAGTACGGCCGTCCGGAGCCGGGGGTTGCCGGTTACCGAGCCGCCGCCCTGCCGCGCGGCGATGGTGATCTCCTTGATGACCCGGGTGAAGATCTTCCCGCGCGCCGCGTCTTTCTGTTCCTTCTTCCGCTTTATGGTGCTCCACTTGGAATGACCGGACACCTTGGCCTCCTCAGGGGATCGTGACGACCCGTTTACCCGTACCCGTGTTGTTGGACGTGTCCCTGGCGCGAATGGCGAGGGTATGTTCGCCGGCTTCCAGTCCATCCAGGGCGATCTCGAATTCCTCCGTCTCCGAATCCGTTACGCCGTCCTCCGGG
Source organism: Gemmatimonadota bacterium (assembly GCA_026706345.1). Taxonomy (NCBI): domain Bacteria; kingdom Pseudomonadati; phylum Gemmatimonadota; species Gemmatimonadota bacterium. Next base: position 22,321 of record JAPOYX010000037.1, read on the forward strand.
TGGACCACGCGCCAGTCGCCCCCGTCAATGGCGTAGTCGACCCGGAACAGGGGACTGGCGCCGTCCCGGACCCTGAAGGACAGCCTGGCGTCCGCCACATTGATCCCGGATACCAGCGGACCGGTATTGTCCACCAGGAACGGTTCGCTGAGGTATTCCGCCTCCAGCGCCTGGTCCGGCGGATTCGAAGGCGCGTCGCTGGCCACGACCCGGAGGACGTATGATCCATCCGGAAAGGTCTCGGAATCCCACGAATAGGATGGGACGCGCCTTCCCGACTCCAGGAGCTTCCAAGTTTCTTCCGCTTCGCCCCGGAAGTAGATGTCGTAGGACAGTCCGTCCCCGTCGGGATCGCTCGCCTGCACAGCCAATGCCCGCATGCCCTTCCTGTAAGTGGGGGCGCCCGGCGAGGCCTGCTGTCCAAGGCCGCCGCCGCGACCTCCGATCTGCGCGGCGATACCCGGGGGGAGATCTCTGTTCTGTTCCCCGGAACCCGCCGGGGCGTCGCGCAGGTAGACCCCCGGTTCGTATACCGTGACCGAATGCACCCTGGGCGGATTGTTCCGCGTAAGGTAGGCAGCCGAAACGGACAGGACCGAGGGGGATTCTTCGTTTTGCGTGCTCATCACCGCCTTCCACTGCAGGTAGCGGGCGGGCGGGCAGACCAGGGCTTCCCCTTCCGATTCGGCGTAGGGACCGGTCCAGTCGCTCCAGGTCTGGTCCGGGGAGTCCGTATTTCCGGAGCGTGCGTACAGACGGACCGCCGTCCCCGGGGGTTGCTCGTCCTCCCATCGGATACGTCCCCACCGGGCGCGGCCACGGGTGTCCTTTACATCGGACTCGTACTCGCCTTCGCCCACGGGCCGCGAACGCAGGTGGTACAGATTGCCGCGATTACTCGTTGCCGCGACTACGCCGCCCGAGGCAAAAGGCATCAGCGCCGTGACCTGGGATTCCTGCAATTCGCTCAGCAACGTGCCGCGGCCCCGTTCCCGGACCCGGTAAAGCCTGCCGCGGGGGCCGGTACCAATGAGCAGTTCACCGTCCCCGCGCAACGCCATGGACAGGCACAGGTCCGCCTGGGACCGCCACCACTCTTCCACCCGCCCTTCGGGATCTATCCTGTAAACGACGCTTCCTCCCGTGGCGAAACCACGGCCGGGAGGACCGACGGCTCCGTCCGTCGAAGCCGTCACTTCGACCATGTTCCGTACCGGCTCGCCGCCCTGTTCCTCGGAAGCGCCCTGGGACGGCGGGGGCACAGGCGAACCGGAGCGGCTGCCCCGGCGCGGTCCACTCTGCGCGGCGGCGAACACGTATCCGTCTTCATCGACCCGCAGGGTGTTCACTTCGCTGTGAGGAGAATCGTAGAGGACCGACAGGACACCTGACGGCGTGATCCGGTAGATCCGGCCGCCCGGCTCGGTACCGGCGACCAGCCGGCCGGCCCCATCCACGGCCAGGGCCATGACATGGGCCTCCTCCAGTTCCGCCAGGATACGTCCCTCCCCGTTTCCGTCGATATGATAGACGCGTCCCTGCTCTCCCGTTCCCGCGTACAGGTTCCCTTCCGCGTCCACGGCCAGCGACCAGATGTAACGCGTGTCTCCGTCAGCAGCGCCCTCGTCCGCGGGATCGAAAAACACCGAGTGGGACCCGTCCGGGTCAATCCGGTAGATCCGGCCGTCGGGGAAGGTGGCGGCGTACAGCCGGTCATTCCGGTCGATCGCGATGCTGCGGATTTCCAGTTCCTCCGCATCGAAAAACACCTCGGATTCACCAGTGGAATCGATACGGTACAGCCTGCCGTCGTTTCCCGTACCCGCGTACAGGTTGTCCCTGGAATCGGATGCCAGGCACCATACCAGGGGCTCGTCGCTCTCGAAGACGGGGTCCAGGACCGGCGAAAGGGTCAGGCGGCCCTTGGCGGTAATGGAAACTCCCCTGGTCTCTCCCTTGAGAAAATCCCCGTGTCCGGCCTGTTTCCAGATCACCGGCGTCGACGCGAGGACCGCGCCCGCGACCAGCAGAAACACCGCGATCGTACATGGAACACGCCATCCCTGGACCTGGTTCAAGATCGCTCCTATCGCTTTACGGTCAGCCGGCTCCAGTTTTGCCCGGCTACGACATAGTCCGTTCGGATCGTTTCTTCGGCCACCACCTTCTCGCGGATCGGAATGAAACTGCCTTTCGTCCGCTCGGAATCCATGACGGCGAGGACCGATGGAGGCAGGCCGGGCATCTCCCTCCCCTTCACGATACCGCCCGCGCCCGCCTGGAACATCTTCAGATAGACCCGGTTTCCCGTGCGGCGGTTGTTGAGCAGCTCGATCAGGCGGGGACCGTCCGTGGGCCTGTACCGCTGGGGAACGGTATTGAGATCGTGGCGGGTGACGGCCTGGGCGGACCCGACAAGCACCTGTACCGGTCCGTTGGATATGTTCTTGGGAATAGCCACGTCGATCCGCTTGACCAGCCGGTCTCCCCGGTAGGGCCTGAGGAATATCCTGACCTCCAGCGTGTCGCCCGGCTTCAGGGTTTCCGACCCGAACCAGACGTCTTCGATGACGGCCGTCCTGCGTTCGTTTGACGAATGGATCCCGATCTTGACGGACTCGATCATCGGGGTAACGAACCGGTTGTCGAGCACGAAATTGAGCACGCTGTTCACATCTCTCGCCAGGGACGCCAGGGACGCCTGCCCGGAGAACTGGTCGTCGAAGACGACGTCCGGATGGCCCCGCAGGCCGATCCTGCCGCGGAGCGTTATGGTCCGCTCGCCGGACGCCCGGCCGTTCGCGAAGATCGTATTTGCCACGGCCATGTTCACCAGCAGCGGCGTCCAGCCGTTCGCCATCATCACGTCGAACCGGTAGTTCCGGTCCGGCCTGGTGTTATCGCCGTAGACAAGCTCCACCGGTATCATGCGCGCCGTATCGCCGAGTTGTCCGTAGATTCCGTTCGTGTGGTCCCAAAGGACCGAGCCGACTTCGTCCGTCACGCTGCTGATCTTCGTGGACCCGGTCTGGTCCGGAATGACCGTGATGATTTCGGCCCGGTTCATCGGGATGTTCAGGGCGCCTGTCCACAGGAAGGGATGCCCGAAGGCCAGTATGGCGTCTTCATCACGCCAGGTGACCGTCCCCGTGCCGGAAAGATTGTAATCACCCCGGATAAGCTGAGCGCTCACGGCGGAGCCGGGCTCCAGAACGGACCGCGCGCCCTTCGACGCCGGGCCGGCCTGTTCCGGGGCCGTGTCGCCGCCGCCCGAAACCGCACCGGACACCCCGACTGGAACGCCCCCGCCCGCACTGCCGCCGCCGGAGACCGGAACGAGCCCGTGCCGGCGCAGTTCGTTTTCAAAAAGGCTCACCGTCATGGGGTGGAAACCCGAAAACACCATGGGCACGGCGATGGGCTGGAGGCTGGACGGACCCGCGGGCGTTTCCCCCGGCCTGGAGGACTCCGTTGCGGCCCGGTCGTCGTCCGGCCGCGGGAATTCCGGATCGAAGAACGCGTCGTTCGGCAAATCGCCGCCCCGGCCGTCGCCCATTCCATTGAACGTGTCGCCCGGTGTGTTCCGCCCCGGTAGAGCATCCGCGTCCACGACATCGCGAATGGCCAGCATATGACTTATCGGCGTGACGCCGCCGATGGGTTTCATCGGAAACTGCCCGAAGCGGTAAGCCAGCGCGCCGACGAGTTTTCCTTCGATGTACACGGGGCTGCCGCTCATCCCCGCAATTACGCCCGCTTCGTCGACGTATGGCCCCGATACCCCGACCATGATGATGTCGTGCTTCGCGTAGAATGTGTTCTTCATGACGCCCAGCACTTCGACGTTGAAAGTGTCGATCCGGGCATCCTGGAAAACCGAGAGGCCGTATCCGCGCATGCCCGGCTTCACGTCATCGACATCCATGAACCCGCCGGCCGCCTGCCCCGCGGCCGGTGGAGCGGCGGCAAGCAGACACACGCAGAGCATCGTAAGACAGGCTGTTCGTTTGAAATCCATGGGGATCGCTGCTCGTTGATCGGGGGCGCGGTACGCCATGCGGAACAAGTGCAATATAACGGCTCTCAGACGCTCCTGGCAACTGCTTTGTAGCAGGCGTGGAACGATAGCTGCCGTGTCGTTAACAAAAGAAATCGCTTGACTTACCGCGATGGATCTTCGAGATTCAGACAGCGGCGCCAGGGTCCGCAAGGAAAGATCCGTTCCGACCCTGGCACGGCTTGATACTGGTCCTGAAAACCGGAAGACAGGCCATCATGAATCGTCCGAGGCGCAGAAAGCCGTCCGACCAGAAACTGGTACCGATCTGCAATATGACCATGTCCGAAACGCGCAGTCAAATCGGTGCGCTGGCCTCCCAGATCGTACAGTCCTACGACACGATCGGCGGCCTGAACCGTATCGACGGCAAGAACCTGCCTTCCAGGGAACGGGTCTACGGTATCCTGAAGGACCTGCTCACGCTCTGCTTTCCCGGCTACTTCGGCGCCGAGCCGCTCATGACGAAGAACGTGGCCTTCTACGTGGACGGACTGGTGGACGCCATCTACATCCGCCTGAGAGAGGAAGTGACCCGGAGCCTCATGCACGACGCGCAGTGCAAGGGCAAGGACCCCGTGGCCTGCGAGGAGATCGCCGACAGGATCGCACTCGAACTCCTGGAGGCCATTCCCGGTATCCGGGAACTGCTCATGGGCGACGTGGAAGCCGCCTACGACGGCGATCCCGCGGCCAAGAGCCACGACGAAATCATCCTCAGCTACCCGTGCGTGGAAGCCATCGCCACCTACCGGATCGCCCATGAACTGTATCTGCAGAAAACGCCGCTTATCCCGAGGATCATCTCCGAGCACGCCCACAGCCGTACGGGGATCGACATCCACCCCGGCGCGACCATCGGCACCCGCTTTTTCATAGACCACGGCACCGGCGTCGTTATCGGGGAGACCGCGCTGATCGGCAAGAACGTCAAGCTCTACCAGGGCGTGACGCTGGGCGCACTGAGTTTCAGGAAAGATGAAGGCGGCCGTCTCGTCAAGGGCGGCAAGCGCCATCCCACCATCGAAGACGACGTGGTGATCTACTCCGGGGCGACGATCCTGGGCGGTGAAACGGCCATCGGGCACGACTCCGTCATCGGGGCCAACGTATGGCTGACGGAATCGGTGCCGCCCCATTCCAAGGTCACCATCGGAAACCCGCGGCTCGACGTGGTGAAGCACGACGCACACACGGCCTGACCGCACGGCCTGACCGGCCGCTTAACTCCCGTTTTCAGCGATATATTTCTCCGCTTCCATGGCGGCCGCACAACCCGTCCCTGCCGCCGTAACGGCCTGGCGGTATACGTGGTCCTGCACGTCCCCGCCCGCGAACACGCCGGGAACGCTGGTGTGCTGCCTCCGGTCGGTCAGGATGTAACCCTGCTCGTCCACATCGAGCTTGTCCTTGAACAGGGCCGTATTGGGTGTATGCCCGATGGCGATGAAGAGACCCTCGGCGTCCAGGACCTTTTCCCGGTCCGTAGCAAGCTCCCGGACACGCACGCCGGTTACGCCGGTGGTTTCCTCACCCAGCACCTCGTCGACCACGGATCCCCAGAGGAATGCTATCTTCGGATGTTCCAGGGCCCTTTCCTGCATGATCCGGCTCGCCCGTAACTCGCGCCGGCGGTGTATGATCCAGACTCGGCTGGCGAACCGGGTCAGAAAGAGGCCTTCCTCCATGGCGCTGTCGCCTCCGCCCACTACCGCGACCTTCCGGTCCCGGTAGAAGGCGCCGTCGCAGGTCGCGCAGGTCGACACGCCCCGGCCGAAGAAGGTGGCCTCGCCCGGCACGTCGAGCAGCCGCGGCGACGAACCGGTACTGATCACCACGGCCTTCGCCGTGTATTCGTTCCGGTCCGTCCTGATCCTGTGCGCCCCCGGATCGAAATCCACCGAAGAGACATCCTCGTACTTCATGACCGCGCCAAAGCGCTCGGCCTGCTGCCGCATGCGGTCCATGAGGTCCATGCCGCCCAAGCTCTCGGGGAATCCCGGGAAGTTTTCGATCTCGCTGGTAAGCGACAACTGGCCGCCGATCGTGCTGCCGGTCAACACGACGGGCGACAGGTTCGCCCGCGCGGCGTACAGGGCCGCCGTGTATCCCGCCGGCCCCCCTCCGATGATGACGACCTGCTCCATTTCAGCGCCTTCCTTCTTCGAGACTTTCCCTCGCGATCCCGGGTGGGACCACCGGCCTGTCGCGCCACCGTGCCATTCGAGGTGGGACCGGTCTTTCGCGCCGCCGTGCTATTCGATTCGCTTGATGATGTGAAATCCCATTGGCGTCTCCACGATACCGCTTAGTTCACCGACGTCCAGCCCCATCGCCGCCGCCTCGAATTCCGGGATCATTTCGTCCGGGCCGAAGAACCCGAGGTCGCCGCCTTGGTCACGACTCGAATCGATGGACGTTTCCCGGGCCAGTTCGGCGAAATCGGCGCCGGCGGTCAACCGTCCCATCACGGCGTCCGCTTCCGCCCGGGTAGCGACGACGATCTGGCGAACGCGGATCTTGTTGGATTCGATGGCCTTCGCCCGCTCTTCCACGGTCCGCCTGACCCGGTTCAACGCCCCCTTCAACTGTGCGGTATCGGGTGCCAGCTCAAGCGCCTGTTCATAGTGAGCAATTGCCTGGTCGAAGTCCTCCCGCCGTTCGTGAATCAAGGCGATTTCCGCGTAAATGCGCGGATCTTTCGCGCCCAGGTCGAGTATCTCCCGGTAGTAGCCCAAAGCGTCGGACAGGCGGCCTTCGGCCAGCGCCAGGCGACCCAGCGCCATACGGGGCACGACCGACCGGCCGCCGACTTCCAGGGCCCTTTCCCAGACTGCACGCGTGCTGTCGGGCATGTTCTTGCTCTGGTAAGCGGTTCCCAGGTTCATGTAGGCGTCCATGTAGTCCGGCGACAGGTTGACGGCCCGCTTCCATTCCGTGATCGCGTCGTCGACGCGGTCCATTCCCATGTATGAAACGCCGAGATTGAGATGGATCCTGGGCAACTGTTCCTCCGGGGGAGACAACGTGAGCACCTTCTCGTACGCATCGGCAGCCTTTTCGAATTCCTCGGTATCGGTATAGACCTTACCGAGATTCGTATAGGCGTCGACGTAGGAGGAATCATCCTCAATGGCCTGCCGGTAATGGTGGATCGCTTCGTTCAGGTACCCGCCCTGGTTATACACGATTGCCATGTCGGTATGGGCGACGGCCAGGTCCGGCGTTCCCTCCATCAGCCTGTCGTACTGGCTCCGGGCCCAGGCGTAGACGGTATCGGACGGTACGGTATTCATGCGCGCGACGCTAAGCGAATCACCCTCCACAGTCTTCTTGAACGCCGCCAGCGCCGCGCCCATCTCCCCCCTGGCGTGGTGGACAAGTCCCAGCGTAAGGTAGGCGGCAGCGAACCCGGGCGCGACCTCCAGGGCATGTTCGATGTGGACCCGGGCGCTGTCGTACTGTCCCTCCTCGTAATAAACGGCGCCCAGGTTGTTCTTCGCGAGGGCGACGGCGGTCAGAAACTGCTGTAGTGCCGCCTGCCGGTGTTGCTCAGGTGTCAGGGAAGTGTCCGGTCTGGCCGGACCAGGCGGACCAGGCGGACCAGGCGGACCAGCGGCTTCCTGGGCGTCCGCCGCACCCGACTGGACCCCTCCGGCGGCCGATGCCTCTGAATGGGGTGGCGCCTCGGTGGACGTCTGCGCCCCGGCCGTGGACGTCTGCGCCCCGGACGAGGTGATTCCGAGAACGAAAAGATACAGGACGCAAAGGGCCGGCTTCAGGACCGGACTGCCTGGTGCGATACCTCGTGCCTGATTGCCTGCGCTCATATGCTACCGCCTTCCGGTATGATTCTTTTCAACGACTTCGGGTCTCTTCGGGTTCCAACTCCCACAGTACCTCCAGGGCCTCCCCCACCAGTGCGAAACATCCCGTCATGAGAACCAGATCTTCCCGTTCCGCCCGGCGCATCGATTCCGCGATGGCCGCTGCCACCGAAGGCGCCGTCCGCGCCGGTGTTCCACGACTTCTGAGGGCTTCCGCCACTTCCCGGGGATCGGCCTGCCGGTTCCGCAGCACGCGCCGCTCGGGGACGAAAACCTCGTCGGCGTACCGAGCGATGACCGAACACAGGGCGCCTACCGCCTTGTCCCAGTGGGCGGACAGCACGACGATGACGCGCCGGGCCGGGAACACGCGGCGCAGGCTGTCTACCAGGCTTTCGGCCGCGAGCACGTTGTGGGCGCCATCAAGCACTACCCAGGGGCGGTCTTGCAGCACCTGCATGCGTCCCGGCAGCCGAACGGCGGACAGGCCGCGGCGCACACCGCGGCGCGTGATCTCCATGCCCCGTTCGGCCAGCGCCTCCGCCACGCCCACCGCCATGGCGGCGTTAGCGGCCTGGTACGCCCCTGACAACGAAAGCGCGACGTCTTCATACCGCCCGGCGGCGGTCTCGATATCAACCACCTGCCGGCCGACCGCTTCTTCCTTGTGCGCGTACCGCACGTCGACGCCCACTTCCACCAGGGGACTCGACCGGAGCCGGCACGCCTCCCGGATAACCTCCGACGCTTCCCGTGTCTGGGCAGCGGTAATCGTACAGGCGCCGTCTTTTACGATCCCGGCCTTTTCGCGGGCGATTTCCGCGATCGTCTCCCCGAGCCGGTCCGTGTGATCCAGTCCGATGGGCGTAATCGCGCAGACCAGGGAATGAATCACATTGGTCGAATCCAGCCGTCCGCCGAGTCCGCATTCGATCACAGCCAAGTCGATCCGGCGCTCCTTAAAATACACAAAGGACAGGGCCGTGAGTACATCAAAAAAGGAGCCCATGTCCCCCTTCCGAAGCCGGACTCGTTCGATGGCCGGGCGCGCGCGTTCCACGAGTTCCGCGAATTCCGGCTCGGATATCGGCGCGCCGTCGACCTGGATGCGTTCGCGCAACGAGACGAGATGGGGTGACGTGTACAGACCCACGCGGTAGCCGCTTTCGCGGACGATAGCCGCGATCATGGCGGCGGTGGACCCCTTCCCCTTGGTTCCCGCCACGTGCACCGACTTCCACTGCCGCTCGGGATGGCCCAGGGCTTTCGTCAGGGCGCCGATGCCCGCCAGGTCCATGCGTTCCGGCGCGGCGCCCGGCTGCTGTTCGAAGTCCACGAAGCCGTAGAGATAGTCCAGCGCCTCTTTGTAGGTCATGCGCTCACCCCGTGCCGGTCAGGGTCTTCGCGTATTCGAAGGGACGGGCCACCGCCCTGCGGCGAATCGCGCCGTAACGCAGACGGGCCGGGGCGGGGACATCCGCGCTGTGGGCTATACGCTTGAACACGTTCCGGCCGGGGCGGGCGTTGATTTCGATAATCCACGGCGTGCCGGCGGCGTCCGGCACGATATCGAGGCCCACTTCTCCGATAGGTCCGAATTCCGATTCCAGTATCCCGCACGCCGCGAAAGACGCCTCGGCGGCGCGGCGCAGGATCTCCTTCCTGAGCGGCCGGCCATACACCGCGTCGAGCACGGGTTCCGCCTCCTCGGAACGGGCGCCGTTGCTCAGGTTGGCCGTGGGGCCGGCCGTCTGGCTGACGCGGGCCGCCAGGCCGGTCAGGATCCACCGGGCCTGGCCGGTCTTCTGCATGAGCAACCGCAGGTCGAACCGCGGGAAGCGCCTGTTGTCCGCCGGTTCGGACGATATCCCCTGTTGCACCAGAAAGCCGCGGGATTCCTCGCGGAACCGGCCCGCCAATTCCATGACCCGGTCCCTGGCCGGCCGAGCGCCCCATATTTCATAGGTCGCGGCCAGCGTCCTGATGACATGGCGCCCACCCCCGCCCCGGACGATTTCCATGACGCCCGTTCCCCGGGACCCGGCCCGCGGCTTGATGTACACGTGATCGTAACGGACCAGGAAGTGCCGGAGGGCGCGCTCGTCAAGGCATTCGGTATGCGGTACGGCAACAGCGCCGGCCGCCAGGCTCCGGCAGGTTTCCAGCTTGTCCACCGCCAGGCGGATGAAGGACCGGGGATTCACGAAAGGTATGCCCGACCGGTCGAACAGGCCCCGCGCCCGGTCCGCGGCGGGAGAACCGGCGGGATCCAGCACGGGCGCCCGATCGTAGATGACTGTCGGAAAGGGTTCTCGGCCGCATTCGACCCACCGGCCGTCCACGACCGTGGCCGGCTCGACCGTCCCCTCCCCGGAATCCACGTCCGCCGCGTCGAACACGACCGTGCGCAGGTTCAACTCCGCCGCGGCCTGGCAGCATTCCTCGAAAAAACCCGTGGGCGGACCGAAGGGCCGGCCCCGCTCGTCGGGTGCGCGACGGGTCAGTATGCCCACGGTTTCCATGGCCGGTTTCCGGATCTTCCTGCGCTTTGGAGATTCCTTCGTTATCATGATCCACCCGGACGGGCCTGCCGAGCCATCCGTTTCACTTCTTCCAGCGTAGACCACGTCATGTCGCCCCGTTCCGATAACGACAGCGCGGACAGCGCGGTGCCGTATGAAAGCCCGGCCATCAGATCTTCGCGCAGCAGGCCGTACAGCAGGCCGGCATCGAAGGCGTCGCCGGCACCGAGCCGATCGACCGGTTCCACCTCATAAGGGGTCGTATGGACAAATCCGGTCTCCGCGGACCACCCCACGGCCCCGCCCTCGGCCAGCGTAAGTACGATGATCTCGTTCCCGAACCGCCCGCGCAGGGCGCCGATGGTTTCCTCCGGAGCGCCGTCCATTCCAAAGATCAACGCCGCGTCGTCGGCTGTCGACACGAGAATTTCGACCTGGTCCAGGAGCGATTCCAGGACGGTGCGGGCCCGTTCGGGCGACCACAGCTTGGCCCGGTAGTTGATGTCGAAAGACGTCCGGTATCCGCCCTCCGCCCGGCTGCCCAGGACCCGGGCGACCGTCTCCAGGCACGCCGGGCTCAGGGAAGCCGTTATGCCGGACGTATGCACGATCCGGGCGCCGGACCGCAGCGCGTCTTCCACCACGACGGGCGTCATTCCGGTTGCGGCGGACCCGGCCCGGTCGTACACGACCCGGCTCCCTCTCGGTGGCGTGCCCGGTTCGAGAAAAAAAACGCCTGCCCGATTAGGTCGCTCGGTCCGCTCGGCTTGCGAAGGCTGTTCGATCCGCTCGGCCGGCACGGCTTGGTCACCCAGCTCATCCGTCTTACCGTCCCGGTCGCCCTGGTCGGTCCGCCCATCCGACCAGGCCACGTGGGACGTGTCTACGCCGTGCAGGGCGAGGCGGGAGGCGATCCATCGCCCGGCAGGATGATCTGGGAGGACGGAGACCCAGGCCACGGCGGCGCCCATCCTGGCCAGGGCCGCCGCCATGTTGGATTCCGTGCCCGCCGCGTCGGCCCGAAGGAAATCGGCCTGTTCCAGCATTTCGCCGTCGACCGGCGAGAACCGGATCATCGTCTCGCCGAAGGTAATGACGTCGAACCGCGGCCGGGAATGCCCGTCGGAAGGAGAAGATGACATGTTCGGATTAGTGTTGCGGACGCGGCGCCTCAGACATGCGGCGCCTCAGGCATAGTGACAGGCCACCCAGTGGCCGCTGTCGTTTTGTTTGAGTTCCGGCTCGTGCTCGGCGCAGTCGGCCTTCGCGATGGGGCAACGGGGATGAAAATGGCAGCCGGAGGGCGGGTTGACCGGACTGGGGACGTCGCCCGTGAGCTGAATGCGCTGTTTCTGGCGCCGCTTGCTGATCTCCGGGACCGCGGAAAGCAGACTCTGCGTGTAGGGGTGCTGGGCGTTGTTCGTCACCTCGTCGGTCCGTCCCGCCTCGATGAGCTTGCCGAGGTACATGACCCCGATGCGGTCGCTGATGTGGGCGACGACGGCCAGGTTGTGGGCGATGAACATATAGGTCAGGTTGAGCTCACTCTGCAGGTCCTGGAGCAGGTTCAGGATCTGGACCTGAATCGACACGTCCAGGGCGGAAACCGGCTCATCGCAGATGATCAGGCTCGGGTTCAGCGCGATCGCCCGGGCGATGCCGATCCGTTGCCGCTGGCCGCCGCTGAACTCGTGGGGATAGCGGTCGACGTAGGCCTCGCCCAGTCCCACCATCTCGAGCAGGCTGACCAGCCTCTCCCGCCGTTCCGCCCGGTTGCCCACGCGATGGATGTCGAGAGGCTCCTGTACGATGTTCCCCACCGTCATACGCGGATCCAGCGAGGCGTAGGGATCCTGGAAGATCATCTGGAGCCGCTTGCGGATGGGCTTCAGATCATCCTCGGACATATCCGCCAGGTCGTTACCTTCGAAGAGAACCTTCCCCGCCGTGGGCCGGTACAATTGCAGGACCGTCAGTCCCAAGGTGGACTTGCCGCAGCCGCTTTCGCCCACCAGTCCGAAGGTCTCGCCCCGGTTGATGGAGAAGGAAACGCCGTCCAGGGCGCGCACGGTGCCGCCTTCCTCCTTGCGGCCCAGGCCTTCTTCCAGTTCGAAGTGTTTTACCAGGTTATCCAGTTGCAGCAGGGGCTCGTTCAACGCGTCCTCCAGGATGGTACGCGGCCGAGGTCACCGGCCCGATGCCGACGGCCAGTGTCGGTCTCAGCCGCCCATTTCAATACAACCAGCAGGCGCAGTCGTGCTCGCTGGCCACGCCTTTCAACTCCGGATCGTCCGCGCACCGGTCGAAACGGCTCGGACACCGGGGAGCGAACCGGCATCCGGGCGGGAGCTGAATCAGGTTCGGCGGCACGCCGTCGATGGGTTCCATGCGCTCCTTCACCGTGGGGCCGAGCTTCGGCACCGATTGGAGCAGTCCGTGGGTATAGGGGTGTTTGGGATCATCTAGCAGCGTGTCCACCGGGCCCGATTCGATGATCCGGCCGGCGTACATGACGATCACCCGGTCGCACACCTCGCCCACGACCCCGAGGTCGTGGGTGATGATGACGACGGACATGTTCAGTTCTTCCTGGAGCTTCATCATCAGTTCCAGGATCTGGGCCTGTATCGTAACGTCCAGCGCCGTGGTCGGCTCGTCGGCGATGAGCAGTTTCGGGTTGCACGCGATGGCCATGGCGATCATCACGCGCTGCCGCATGCCCCCGCTGAACTGGTGGGGGTAGTCGTTGAGGCGCTGCTCCGGACTCGGGATATTGACCATCTGCAGCAGTTCGATGCTGCGGTCCGTGGCTTCCTTCTTGTCGAGGCCGAGGTGAAGCTGGAGGGGCTCCCGAAGTTGCCATCCGATGGTCAGCACCGGGTTGAGGGACGTCATCGGGTCCTGGAACACCATGGAGACGATATTGCCCCGGATCTCCTGCATTTCGCGTTCGGAAATGGTGCGCAGGTCCACCGCCGGTTCGTCGGCCCCTGGCCTGAACAGGATGTTGCCGTTTACAATGCGGCCCGGCGGACTCGGAATGAGCCGCATGACGGACAGCACCGTGGCGCTCTTGCCGCATCCGCTTTCCCCCACGATGCCCACCGTTTCGCCTTCCGCCACGTCGAAGCTGACGTCGTCCACGGCACGCACTGCGCCGCCGCGGGTGAAGAAGTGGGTCGAAAGGTTTTCAACCTTCAGCAAGGGATCCATGTATTCACGCTTCCCGCCGGCGGGAGCGAACATCCCAATCCGTTCGCTCCCGCCGGACCGGTATCCTGTCGATTTGGCTCTCGGTCATCCCTCTTCCAGGGCCTTGGACTCTTCGATGACCTTGGTTTCGATTTCCCGGGGCATTTCCTCGTAGCGCACGAACTTCCGTGCGTGGCTTCCGCGCCCGTGCGTGATGGAGCGCAACACGGTCGAGTACCGGTACAGCTCGGCCAGGGGCACCTCGGCCCGGACCACCTGGTTGCTTCCCCGGGGCGACATGCCCAGGATGCGCCCGCGCCGGCTGGAGAGATCGCCCATGACGTCCCCCATGTAATCCTCGGGAACGACCACGTCCACCTCGTAAATCGGTTCGAGCAGCACCGGCTTCGCTTCCATGAAGGCCTTCTTGAATCCCATGGACGCGGCCACCTTGAAGGCCATTTCAGATGAATCGACCGTGTGGAAGGAGCCATCGTACAGCGTGGCTTTCAGGTCGACCACGGGATACTTGGCCATCACGCCCTCCACCATGGCCTCCTGGATGCCCTTGTCCACGGCCGGAATGAAGCGGCTGGGGACAGCGCCGCCGACGATGCCGTTGTCGAATTCGTAGCCTTCGCCGCGCTGCCTGGGCTCCACGCGCAGCCAGACGTCGCCGAACTGTCCGCGTCCGCCGCTCTGCCGTTTGAACCGGCCCTGGGCCTCGGACCTGCCCTTGATCGCCTCCCGGTAAGGGATGCGTGGCTGCACCATCTCCACTTCCACGCCGAAACGGCGGCTGAGCCGTTCGACGATGAGGTCCAGGTGCATCTCGCCGGCCCCCGCCAGGATCAGCTGCTTGATCTCGCTGTTGTACTGGAAGGTAAAGGAAGGATCTTCTTCGTGCAGCCGGGAGAGGCCGGTGCTGATCTTCTCCTCGTCATCCTTGCTCTTCGGCAGGACGGCCACGTTCGCCACGGGCTCGGAGAACTCCACCCAGTCCACGTCGAAGGCCTTCTGCCTCGCACACAGCCCGTCGCCGGTGTGGGTGTCCTTCAGCTTCACGGTGGCGCCGATCTCGCCGGCGCGGATGGCGTTCAGTTCATGCCGTTCGTGGCCGTTCGTCTGGTAGATCTGTCCGAACCTTTCCGAGGTGTTCTTGGACGAGTTGTATACGTCGCCGCCGTGCTTGATCTCGCCGGAATACACCCGGAAATAGGTGAGTTCCCCGATGTGAGCCTCGGAGACCGTCTTGAACACCAGCGCGGCCAGGGGGCCGGAAGGATCCGGATCCAGGGCGACTTCCTCGCCGTCGCCCGAACGGGTGACTGTGACCGGCGGGCGGTCCGCCGGCGACGCCATGTACGCGGCCGCCGCGTCCATGACGCCGGAGACCCCGATGTTTCCCGAAGCGCACGTGGCCAGGACGGGAAAAACGGCACCTTCCCCCACGCCCTTGCGTAGCCCTTCCAGGAGCTGTTCATCGGTCAGGGCGCCTTCGTCGAAGTAGACCTCAAGCAGTTCATCGTCGGACTCCGCCACCGTCTCCATCAGCTTCTCGCGATATTCTTCGGCCTGGTCGGCGAGGTCGCCGGGTATGTCGGCGTGGGTTGCCTTCCCGCCCACGAAGGTCACCGCCTTCATGGCCACCAGGTCGACGACGCCCGAAAACCCTTCTCCTTCGCCGATCGGTATCTGCAGAGGGACGGCCTGGGTGCCGAATCGTTCCTGGATGCGGCCCAGCGCGTCGTAGAAGTCGGCGTGTTCCTTGTCCAGCAGATTGATTACCACCATGCGAGGCAGGCCGTACTGCTCCGCGTATTCCCAGGCGCGTTCCGTCTCCACCTCGATGCCTTCGATGGCCTTGACCACGATGGCCACGTTGTCCGTCACGCGCATCGCGCAGTGCACTTCGCTGGTGAAATCGGAATAGCCCGGCGTGTCCAGAATATGGAGGTTATGGTCGTTCCACTCGCAGTGAAGGGGCGTTAAGTTCATGGAAATGCGGTGCTCGATCTCTTCCTCGCGGTAGTCGGACACCGTGTTGCCGTCCTCCACGCTGCCGAGCCGGTTCGTGGCGCCGGCATTGAAGAGCATGGCTTCGGCCAGGGAGGTCTTGCCGCTTCCCCCATGGCCCGCGAGGCAAATGTTTCTGATGTTTTCGATGCTGTATTCCTTCACGAACACCCCTCCTCTACAGGACTGCTTTTCCAGAAATACGAGTCTTTTTCAATTCGATAGGCAACTTACCGGGAAAACTTCAATATGTTACGAACCGACACCTGGTGTCAAGTTTTTCGGGCAGCGCATTGTCCTGGTTTAAACCTCGTATTTACGACTCGCAATTATGTTGAAATGGGCTTCAGGGCATTACAATGGGCCCACGGTGTAGTCACGGTCCGCCAGACTGATCCTTTCGCCAAGAGTTGACGACAACCCGTTAGTCAACTATGTATGTAGTTATATCTCGTAACAAAATGGAATGTATCCACGATTCGAACTGCAGAATCGCATTCAGTAGTTATTCACTCGTCCAGGAAGAACACCGTTGAAGACGTTGAAGACACTTGGATTGCGTTACTTTCTGCTTAGCACGCTGGTCGTGGCGCTTTGCGTGCAAATGGGTCTGGTCGTGTGGACGCTGGTCCGGTTTACACAGATCGAGCACTGGTCGCCGGGTATCCAGTTCTTCGGAAATGAAATGATACAGACGAAGGGGCTGACGAAAAGCGCGGTGAACAATCTGCAGGAGGGCACGTGGTTCCATCTCGTTCGCATACGCGAGGACGGCGGCATCACCGTCACGCAAGTAGAAGCGGACAGCCCTGCGGACAAAGCCGGATTGCGATCGGGTGATATGGTGATCTCCATTGATGGAACGGATCTCAGGACACGTCCCGAAGCCTATTTTCAGGCTCGTTTGCGGAGCAGGCCCGGCGATCGATTCGATCTCGCCTGGCTTCGCGACGGCAGGATGCACGCTGGTATCCTTACGCTTGAGGCCACAGAACAGGTACGGTACGCCGTCGAGGTCAATCAGGAGGAACTCGTATTGGGTGCAGGAGCGATGACGTGGTTCCAGCGAGGTCCCTATCTGATCTACCCTTTTGTACTTTTATGTTTCGGTTCATGGATCGGATTCAGGCGCCCAGGCAATAAAATCGCTTTTCAATGTGCGTTGCTCTTCCTCGCAACAGCGCTCTCCGTGTCGCCTGCGTTCCATCCCATGATCGCTGGTTGGCCTGATTGGATGCTATCACTCAGTATTTTCGTCATTACCCTGGCTTACTTTCTTGAGTTCATGCTCCTGTTCAGCATCCTGACCGTATTTCCAATCGAAACTGAAATCGGATCATGGTTGCGAAAACGGGCGTGGTGGATCCTGATACCGCTCTTCGCCTGGATCGTCATTCGTATTATCTATCTTCTAAGTCTGACCAATGGCTGGAATAGTACATCGATACAAACCATCACCTCTCTGGTTGAATCTGTTCCAGTCCCTACGTTACCCGTTCTTGTTGTTTTCATAGCGGCCTGCCTGCTTCTCGCCCAACGTTCCGTCGCGCGCCGACAGCAGTACACGCGCCTGGAGTTTATCAACGTCGGATTCGTGTCAGCCTTCATTTTAGCACCGGTTTGGACCATAGTTCAGCCAGGTACATTCATGGCCACATGGGTAGTGGTACCGCTGCAAGGCGCCTTTTTGCCATTGCTCGTCTGGTTGCTCGACCATATCGTCCTCGTAGGGTTGAAATGCATTCTGCCACTTTCCTTTGCATATTCAGTTCTGGCTCACCGGATATTCGGCCTCAGGTTCATCGTCGGAAAAAGCCTTCGGCGATTTGTATCCAACCAGGGCGTGAATCTCTTACTGAGTCTCGGGTTGCTCCTGATTATCTATGAGACAATAACCTTCTGGTCTACCGGTGTAGAAGTCTCCGACCTGTTGATTACGGTTGTTACTGCGGGATTCATCCTGATACTCGTCGGTGGCTGGATCCTGGTAAAACCAGCAGTCATCCGGTTTATAGACAGATACCTGTTTCGTGATGAAATCGAGAACCGTCAACGACTTTTCAGGCTCAGACGCGAGTTAACGCATTTTCAGGAACGAAACGCTCTTCTTAACGGTACCGGAAGTGAACTGCTTGAGGTGCTGGACATCTCATATGTGGCAATCTACCTCGGCGACGGATCTCGGAAGTCGATATCGGTTGCCTGGTACGACGTAAACAAGAAGTTCAACAGTGAGCCGAAGAAAGACGGATCCTTCTTCAGTGCGTCAATTGGCAAAATCGAAGCGTTGTTGAAGCTGATGTCTCCAGAACGACCGTTAGTCGAATCTGGAGACCCTTATGTCCAAAATCGGGTATCAGATCTCGGTTACGAACTCATCATCTTACTACGTGGTGAATTGCATACTCAAGGTTGTATCGCAATCGGAGCCAAAGTTTCGGAAGAGCCATTTACCGGCGAAGAAAAAGAACAGTTACTGGTACTGGCTGCTGAGTTGGAGATGGTGCTGAAGAATATAAAAACAACTACATCGCTGAGAATGCAGACACAACGCCTCAAGAGACTTTCCAACCGACTCATCAACATTCAGGAATCTGAAAGGCGTCGGCTGGCACGGGATCTCCATGATGATACCGGACAGGCGCTTACGGCGCTGAAGATGAGCCTGGAAATGACCCGGAACGAGTTGTCCGGAGTTGCCGATCATACTGCAAAACGGCTGAATGACGCTGTGGCACTGGCCGACGAGACGCTGGAGAAACTACGTGCGATCTCCCATAATCTCCGTCCCCCGGCACTGGATACAGTAGGGCTGAATTCAGCATTGGAAAGACTATGCAAGAGTTTCACACAACGAACTCAAATGCCGGTCTCGTACGTTGGCATGGATACTACGGAGATCTCCAATCCAATCGATATCTGCCTGTATCGTGTACTGCAGGAAGGGCTGACGAACTGCGCCAAACACGGACAAGCCTCTCAAGTGGAAGTCAGCTTGAAACGCAGTGGCGAAGTTGTACGACTATCGATACAAGATAACGGCCGGGGCTTTGATCTTGCCGATACACTTTCGGATCAGGATGAAACAGGAATCGGTTTGATAGATATGCAGGAACGCCTTGAATCGCTGAATGGCCGTATGAGTGTTTACTCGAAACCAGGCGCGGGAGCCCGTCTGGTCGCTACAATTCCTTTGGAGGAGAAATGATCAGGATCGTTGTTGCTGACGACCACCAACTGGTCCGTCAAAGCATCGTATCTCTAATCGAAAAGGCCGAGGATATGGAAGTTGTCGGCGAAGCGGCCGATGGTCACGAGACCCTGAACCTGGTACAACGGAAGAGGCCGGACGTAGCCATGTTGGATATCGCCATGCCTTTACTGAACGGTATCGAGACCACGCGGCGGATTCAGACGCTATCCGTCGATACCCGCGTCGTCATACTATCCATGCATTCGGATAAGGACGTGGTACACCAGGCACTCAGATGCGGGGCCAGCGGGTATCTCCTCAAGAAATCCGGCGTGGAGGAACTCCTGATCGCCATCCGGTCCGCCAACAAGGGCGAAATCTATCTTTCTCCTTCGATTGCACAAACGGTGCTATCGGGATTCCTGCAGACGGAATCGACGAATGAGTCATCGACCGTACTGGAGCAGCTTTCATTCCGCGAACGGGAGATACTTCAACTCATCGTCGAGGGACATACCAACCAGGCCGCCGCGCAGGTCCTGGGCATCAGCGCCAAGACCGTGGAAAAACACCGCGCGATCATGATGAAGAAGTTGGAAGTTCACAACCTGCCGGATCTCATACTCGTAGCCCTCAAGCACCGTCTTGCCTTCCTGGATGAATGATCCGTTGTCTTTCCCCGCCTGGTAGCAATCCGGTCGGCCGCAGCCTTCCTCTCTCACCTTTTTCAACCCCTGATACCGTCCGAAAATGCGGAACATAGGGAAACACCCTATGGATGTTCTTCTTTTTCAGTGTTAAAATTGAGCAAGAGCCGGATGATCCATATAACGACCTCAAGAGGAGATGACGAACATCATATGATACACGTAGTGATCGCAGACGATCATCATCTGATTCGGCAGGGACTTCGGGATTTGCTCTCGAAAGAACCCGATATACAAATAGTCGCCGAGGCCACGGACGGCCGCGACGTGATTGATGTCGTGCATCGAGTCCGGACGGACGTCATCGTGATGGACGTTGAGATGCCCGGTATCGGTGGCATCGAAGCGACGAGGAGGATACGCGCGTCGTTTTCCGAGATCCAGGTGGTCATGATGTCGATGCATTCAGATCCCGATCTGATCCGGAAAGCGCTGGACAACGGCGCCAGGGGCTACGTGCTCAAGAAATCAGCCGGCGAAGAGCTGGTCGAAGCGATACGTACCGTTTGCAGGGGCGTCACTTACCAATCCCGGGCCATGGATCATGCCGATTACCTGTATGGGGAGTACCCCCACGGCACACCGCCCCAGCTTACTCCCCGGGAGCGCGAAATCCTTCGACTTATCGTATCGGGGCGGTCCAATCCCCAGATAGCCGAAACCATGCGAATCAGTATAAAAACCGTGCAAAATCATCGCATCAATCTGATGGCGAAACTGAACACGCACAGTCTTCCCGATCTGATCCGAACGGCGGTCAAACTCGGTCTGATCAATCTGGAATAATGAACCGTTCGTTAAAGGAGACACTCCACCCCGTGCAATACTGGGCAACAGGGTTTTTTCGATTCCGGTGAAAAAACCGGGCGAAATAGGGATACACCCTATAGATATCCGGTCCGGCTTTCCGTTCCTTTATGGGTAGATCGTTCCAGTGTTCCATCTCTTCATGTCGGTGCTATTACAAAAGGCCCTTTCGGTATACAACTCTGAGCAAGGAAGGTTCGAAATGAACGCCGGAGCAACTTCAAACAGGATGACAACCTGGTGTTTGCCGGTTCTGCTGTCTTTGCTTGCTATGGTTCTGATCGATTACCACGATGGAATGTGTGCCGAATGGAAAGTGGTAACGAAGAGATACGAGCCATCCGAAGTACTGTACGCCATTCAAGACGAGGGCCTTGAGAAACATACCAGGTTCTATTTCCCGGAATACAGAATGGACGACAAGGCGCTCTACTCAGGTTACAGACCGATAGAACAAGGTGAGGATGTCGAAAAGCGCAGTGAGGCGGCGGATTTCCGGCATGTATGGAAAACCCGCTTCAGCAAACCGATAGTGCCGGGTGAAACCGTGTTCTTCTACAGTCGGATTTACGTTGAGAACGTAGACCGATACAGCATATCCCTGCACCTGTCGAAGAGTGATGTCTGGATTGAGAAGATGGTCAATATTCCCTTTACCGGCTATCAACTCCCTTTGAACAGTCCGCTGTCATCCTGGCGTGGCAAGATCGATAACGTGGAAACGAGCCAAGATACCAGGGAAGCTGATACAGTCGATAAGATGCTCATTAAGGTCTATCCTAAAGGAGATCAGTATGACTTCGTAATCGGTGATCTTAAAATCTACAAAATGGAATGGGTAGACAAGAACTACACGCATCCGCTTTTCAGACCAATCCTGACAAATTACACCGAGGGTGCGCTTGATTTTGACTACAAACCTCCGGGGGTTCCCCTGGCATCTTCGTCCGTCGCCTG
Organism: Gemmatimonadota bacterium; assembly: GCA_026706345.1. Classification (NCBI taxonomy): domain Bacteria; kingdom Pseudomonadati; phylum Gemmatimonadota; species Gemmatimonadota bacterium. The sequence goes on from JAPOYX010000037.1 coordinate 43,599, forward strand.
GCGATCGTTAGTCGGCCATAACGGCGATCCGTATTACATAGAACCGGCTGCAAGTTCAACGGCGACTTCGTACAGTCCCGTAGACCTACGTGAACTCAAAACGACCATGTTTCGACAGTTCATGGACAAGTATCCCTTCTATAAAGAGCGCGGTTTAGAGAAATCGGACCTGCTTGCCCGGTTCAACAGTTTCGCGACCGTTCCCATCTCTCACAGAGAGGCGTTCAACGATAGTCTGATCGCCCTGGTATCGACTTACAGCGATCCGCACTTCAACGCATCGAAGATCGGTGCCAGGCGATCTTCGGGGCGAAGATCGACACCTCCCGTTGTCTTCTATGAAATCCTTGGAGAGGTTCGCGTTGCGGCGGTTTTCGCAACAGAATTGAAGGACGAGATCAAGCCAGGTATGCGACTGTTCAGCGTTCAGGATCAGCCAATACAGGATGTCATTTCAGAGTTGTCTGAACGATTCCGTGGATCGGCATACAGCCGGAGACAAAAAGCAATATCATCCATACTGAGATACCTGCCGGATTCCTCGGAAATCGCAATCGGTTTAGCGTCGGAAGATGAAAATGGGGAGATGGTAGAAGTACGGCTTAACACAGGCGGGGATTACAGAATTCCGCCGAATTTCGTACCGAGACATGGAGAGTTCAGGGTACTTGATGGAGATATAGCTTACTTCAGAATCAGCCGATGGTCATTAGATGTCTGGACTCGATTCTCGAATCACATGTCCGACTTTAAGAAAGCAAATGGACTGATTATCGATCTGCGTTCCAATCCCGGTGGAGAAGCCACCAGCGTTATACGGATTATCTCCTTATTCATAGATGAACCAACCCTCTACAGCCGGGAGTACACTCCAGCCAATGGAAGAACCGAAGACCTGATCATCCGTCCAAAGGAACAGTACCATATCGACCTGCCTGTCGCGATTCTGGGAAACGGACAGACTACCTGTGCAAGCGAGGATTTCATAGATACCATGCAATATGCTAAAAAAGCGGCCTTTGTTGCGAATCACAAAACAGCAGGTTCCGTATCTGCCATGATTCGCGTTGTGTTTCCTGACGGACTGATGGTAGGAGTAAATTCCTGGTCGAACAGGCTCAGTCCTGCGGGAAGACATATCGAAGGGCGGGGGATCACCCCCGACATCCGGGTGGATATCAACACGGTAGATGATCTAGCCCACCATAAAGATAAGATGCTCAATGTAGCGAAGAGTTTCCTGCAACAAAATACAGATACCTATTGATTTAAAAACTCAGTGTCGATGCTGCTATAAGCCACCTCGCTGTGTTACGTTAATCAGATGAAAGGAGACAGCCATGAAAGTCCTGATCAAGCCCGTGGATCTTGACTTTGAAGATGATCAAGATCAAGACGTAGTCGCATATTGCGACAAAGCCTGTGGTATCAACAATTGTGATAAAACTTGTGGTATTAATAATGGAGACGATGAAGTGGATGATATCCTGTTCTGACTCAATGGTACGCATGCTTTAGACATAGCAGCATCGACACTAATCTATTGATAATCCACCTACATATCTGAAACCAGTCGTCAAAGTGGAGAATGGTCATGAACAGTGTAATCTACAAAACGAGTTACTACAATTTCTATGTACCTGTACCGGAAAACGACTGTTATCTGCTCTACAATTCCCGGACGAACGGACTGACTGAAATGGAATCAGAAGTAGTTCGGCAGTTAATACATTGGTCAAAGCTGGACAAGATTCCTTCCAAGGAGTTGAAATGCCTCAGCCCGGATATCTTGGACAGTTTGATCGAGTCTTCTTATGTCGTGAATGCGTGTGTTGACGAAAAAGAACTCATCCATAAGCGTATTGTTCGACAACGGCGGGCATCCTACAAAAACGCTTCTTTCGAGTTGACGATCACTCCGACGTTGTCATGCAACATGGGCTGCCCATATTGTTTCGAAGGTCCCAAGCCGTACCGCAATTTCATGAGTGAAGAAACCATAGATGACATCGTTCAGTTTATGGAAAGAGAAATCCAGAATAGCGATATCGTCGAGTCATTCAGAAAAGTCAGAGTTACATGGTATGGCGGCGAACCTCTGCTCAGACCTGAAGTAATAGAGAATCTCTCTTCGAAAATACTGGTGCTTCAGGAGAAGTATGATCTCGAATACGACGCCAACTGTATTACTAACGGTCTATTATTAACACCGGAGAACTGGGCCCTATTGGAACGGGCGAAGGTCTCGTCCGTTCAGGTAACCATTGACGGATACAAAGATACGCACGATTCGCTTAGGCCGCTTCTGCCTATGTACGGGTCTGAGGATCAGGGCAATTACGAAAGGATCCTCGATAATCTTTCAGCCCTGAAACAGTCATCGTCTATCAGAGTGAACATCAGAATCAACTGTGATAAAGTCATAATGAAACACATGGAACTGTTCCTCGATGATTTGGAAAACAGGGGTATCTGGCCGCAACGACATGATCAGTTTAAAATGTATATCGCCCATAAGAAACCTCCACCTGACGGTTTGCCAGTTGACGAGGTGTCTGATTACTATTCGTCACGAGAATTTGGAAAACAGGTTGATCATTTCAGTTCGTTAAGACGAGATAGATACAACCATTGGGCTAGAAAGAATCAAAAGCAACCGGCCCGAACCAGAATGAATCTTCCGAAACCAGCCGCGTTTCTCTGTGGTTCCGCGTCACTACCCTATAGCATCGTGTTGGATTCAGCCGGCTACGTTCATCAGTGTTGGGAACACGTCAATCACAATACGACGCGCGCTCATCACATCAGTGAACCCTACGATCTGCAGCATCCCCGAAGAAGCCTGTTCGTACACTGGGATAAATTCATGCAGAATCCCATGTGTCGAGATTGCAAGATCCTCCCTGTTTGCGATATGGCCTGTCCCCATCTCGATCCGCCGAACGCCTGCCCCGATATCAGGTGGTCCTTACCGGATCGTTTGAAAAGTCAGTATCTGATGACGAAAGAGACGCCGGAGCAAATCCAGTCATTCGAGGAGTTCGATAACGATCTTCAGAACGCCTTCTCACTCTCTGTTAAATGCGATGAGATTAACTGACTGTTTGAGGAAACGAATCATGAGCGATCACACCAGAGAAGAGATGATCGATGTCGTGAAGGAAGGGCGCAAAACCGTTTTCGCCTGGCGAGAAAGGAATCCGTTCGAAAGAATGAATCTATGCCATGCCCAACTTCCGGGAATAGATCTATCCCTCGCAAATTTGAGGGATTTCGACCTCGTCGGCGCTGATCTCTCCATGGCAAAACTCGTTCGCGCATACCTGAGCGGAGCCGATTTGCGTGATGCAAAACTGGAAAACGCCGATCTGCGTTTCGCCGCCCTGGGATGGTCGAATCTGCATGGCGCCGATTTGAAACAGGCAAACCTTACCGGCGCCTACCCATACAAGGCCGAGTTTGCATCGGCAGACCTGCGCGGAACCGATTTTACGAACGCCTATTGCAATGAGGCGGATTTCAGCAACGCCGTCTTAGGTGAGACCAACTTCTCATCGACAAATCTGACGAACGCAATCGGCCTGGAATCTTGCACCTACAGTGCCCCCGTCTTTGCCGACAGCGTGACGCTGTTGAAATCCGGGAGCCTGCCCGTGGTTTTCCTGGAACACTGCGTATATCTGCCGGAGAAAGACCACGACATGTCAAACCGACTAAACTGACGGGACCTGGTTATCATGCGAATCGCGATCATCGACAGTGGCATCGATATCAATCATAAAAGGCTGCGAGGTTGTCGCTGTGCGGGAGTCTCACTCGTATTGAAATCATCCGGCGAATTGGCTTTTACGGATGAGTACGACGACTCGTTGGGACACGGGACCAGTTTAGCCGCGATAGTACATCGAATTACTCCATCGGCGGAATTGGTTGCCGTCAGGATATTCCACCAGGAACTGGCAGCCACGGAAAAGCTGCTTTGTGAATCGCTCAGCTGGTGCCTGGACAACGACATAGACATCATCAATCTTTCGCTAGGGGTCCAAACGAGTTCCCCATCCAAGGAGCTATACCAGTTATGTGCCGACGCGCATGAACGAAACGTCGTTATCATCTCCGCGGCCCACACGGATCTTTCCTCTGAATCGTATCCGGCTTACTTCCCTACGGTATTGGGTGTTACCTGGGGCAAAGTCGGCAGTGACACCGAATATGGTTTCATCCCTGATTCGCCGATTGAGTTCATCGCAAGAGGGACGCTCCAGCGAATCGCCTGGAAAAACGGCGGGTTTACCATATCCAGCGGCACGAGTCTCGCATGCGCGTACTTTACCGGCATAACCGCAAAGACTATGCAGTCTTTCAACCATACGCCGTCTATCGACGCCTTGAAAACCAGGCTCAAGGAAGGCGCTGCGCCCGGCCTTACGCCTTTGCAGTTCGGCGGAAAAGCATATAACGACAACGTTCCCACGATCAAAAGCGACGGCGTCAAGACAGACTTGGAGGGCGTCTTCAAACGACGTTTTTCAGATTGGATTGGAAACCTCGCCGTGTTCCCCGCCAGCGAGAAAGAGATGAACGCATTTTCAGATTTTCCGGAGTATTGTATCTCTCCCGTTGTTCAGTATTTCGACTATCCCCGGAACCTTGCTTACACCTCACCGGGCAAGGCAGCACCGAATGGTGGTGTAACGCGCTCGGACCGATTCGATCGATTCGACACGCTTGTTACGGGTTACTTCACAGATCAGCTTTTCGAAACCAATATCAAGTATGGTTCAGAACTCCTGACCAGGTCGTTGTCTTGCGGCAAGAACGTCTTCAGCTACGATCGCAGACTACACGACCATATAGAGCAATACCGAACAGAACAGGGATACAGCGGTGCGGTCTATGTCCCGGAAGTAACGGAAGAACACTATGAGGAGCTACTTCCCTTTCGCTATCTGGGATCCGTCGATGTCCCGATGCTATGCGTTTTGGGAACCAGCAATCGTCAGGGGAAGTTCACCGCTCAACTGCGCATAAAAGGGATTCTCGAGCGAGAAGGATACAGGATCGGCTTCCTATCGACGGAACCCCAGGGCGAACTTTTTGGCGCAACGCACAGTTTTCCCTACGGCTACAGGGGGACGGTCTCGCTGGATAAGAAAAAATGGTCTTACTATCTCAGAATCCTCACCAGAGGCATGCAGGAGTACCTGGAACCTCACCTCATCTTAACCGGAACGCAGGGGACTTCCATACCCAGGGGCAAAAGCAGGAAACTCCTGGGAAACGAAACGGATACGCTGGATTACGTGATTGGCGTCAACCCGGATGCGTTCGTGTGCGCAATAAACCCGCAGGATACGATCGGCTACATAAAAGACACCTGCGAGACCTTCAGGATCTACTGCGGCGCCGAACCGGTCTTCTTCGTCATGACTCCGTGGATGCGGGAGTTTCAGAAACGGAAGAACGGTCGTACGATGGCCCGTCATCGATTTCTCAGCGATGAAGAGAAACACACCCAAATTAGGTATTTTCAGGAGGAAATCGGAAAGCCCGTTTTCGATATCATGGATAAGGCCAATGACGGGGCGATCCTTGAACTCATTCAGGGGTTCTTTTCAAAACGTCCGTGAGAGGGGAACGCAAATGACCACCGAGGCCGACATCAGAAAAACGCTGCATGACTTGACGAGCGATTTCGTTGCAAGAGAAATCAGTACTGAAGCGGATGAGTCGTACGCGTTGCAAGAAATTGCCAGTGAATCCATGCAGGCCATAGAATACATCATGCTGCTTGAAAGCGAATTCGAAATGGAGTTTGACGATAACGAGGTCAATGTCGAGTTCTTTTCGAACCTGGATAACATCGTGGCCCTTATCGCCCAGCAGTCAGAGATACCCAAGTCGACCTGATCAGGAAGTGCCTTGAAGGCCTTCAATCTGATCAGACCGATGGAGGACACCGGAGGTACCCGAGATGATACGCAACTATATTACGACCGCGGTAAGGAACCTTCTAAAGTACAAAGGATATTCCGTAATCAACATGATCTGCCTTGCCATCGGACTGGCGGGGTGTATTCTGATGTCCCTGTATATTCAATACGAATTCAGCTACGATGCATATCATGAAAAAAAGGATCGCATCTACCGGTTGGAGAATCACTCCGTAACGTCCGGCAGGGAGCAAAAAATAGCTATTTCTCCCGCTCCATGGGGTCCGGCCCTGCTTGCCGATTATCCGGGCATAGAATCCATGGCCAGACTGAAAGTCGCACTGGCCCGCCATACCGTAACATCTGGTGATAAAGCATTTTACGCGGAAGCCGTCCTCTTCGCTGATTCCACTCTGTTCGATATCTTCACGTTCCCTCTGGTCAAAGGGAACCCCCGCACGGCCTTGACGGCCCCCTTTACCGCGGTCATTTCGGAATCCTTCGCCAGGACACATTTCGGAGAAGCGGACCCGATTGGCGTGCCGCTTAACGTAGCCGGTCTTTTTTCCGTGACCATAACGGGCATCATGAGCGACGTTCCCTTGAACTCGCATATGCGATTCGATTTTCTGATCTCTTACGCCACGTACACCTCGTTAGGTTGGGGTGGACCTGATACCTTCCAGAACAAGGGCTTAAGCAGCGAAGTCCGTACATACCTCCTATTGAAAGAAGAGTATTCCGTCCGGGAACTGGAAGCACAAATGCCGCGGTTCATTGAAAGATACCTTGGGGACCGGATGCGTTCATTCGGAATCAAAGTAAACCCGTTTCTTCGACCAATTGAAGATATCCATCTCTACAGCCGAGATATAGAGTGGAGCTCGGGACTGCTGACTAAGACCGGAGGCGGGGATATTCGTTCCATCTATATCGCTATTTCTCTCGCGGTCTTCATCCTGGTCATCGCCTGTATCAACTTCATCAACCTGACCACGGCCAGGGCGGACCGACGCGCACGGGAAGTAGGCATGCGCAAAGTCCTCGGCGGCAGCCGGACGCACATCGTGCTTCAATTCATTGGCGAATCTGTATTGTTGAGTTTGTTCGCTCTGGGTTTGGCTATTGTATTGGTCCAAATGCTTCTGCCCTTTTTCAACGATCTGTTCGGCAGGGGAATCACCATGGGATTTTCGTTGGGCCTGGCCTTGATGCTGTCGGGGATGGTCTTGCTCGTCGGGATGCTGTCGGGCGCCTATCCCGCATACGTCCTTTCATCCTTTCGTCCGACGGACATGCTGCAAGGATCGAAGAAAACCGGAACCGCCAGGGCGATCTTCCGCAGCATCCTGGTAGTGTTTCAATTCGTGATCGCTATCATTATGATTTCCGGCGCCGGGGTGATCTACGATCAGCTCGACTACATGCTGGACAAGGATCCGGGATACGATGCGGAAGGCGTCGTCATCGTCGGGATGCCGTTGGGCGAGGGGGCCATTCAAAAGTACGAATTTTTCAGAGAAAACGCCCTGAGCTATCCTGACGTCCTGTCGGTGAGCCGTCTTGCGAATCTACCGGATAACCTGCCTACGGGTGGAGTAAGGACAGCGAACGCACCGGAGGATCAAGCGACAAGATTCCAGATGGTCCATGGCGGTTACGATCTCCATAACGTTATGGGCTTTGAAGTGGTTCACGGGCGTTATTTCTCTCGGGACAGGTCCACCGACGCCGATGCGTGCGTGATCAACGAGACGGCGGTTCGTACCCTCGGATGGGATGATCCAGTCGGTAAATCGCTTATCAACCCGTATTCGCAGTCTCAAACGGTGATCGGAGTCGTAAGAGATTTCCATGCGCGATCATTTCATCACGCGGCAGCACCAATGTGGATTGGTCCTCCTGATCAGAGTCAGCAATACGCATATATCGCCATTAAACTCCGGGTTGAAAATACCGCCACCGCCCTCGGCGTTCTCGGGGATCAATGGCGGCAGGCATACCCCGATCAACCCGAGATGGAGTATTCGTTCCTGAGCGATTTGGTAGAAGAACAATATAGGGGAGATCGGCTTCTTGGGACGATCTTCACCGCCGGTACCGTGGTATCGATAGTGATCGCCTGCCTGGGACTCCTGGGCCTGTCCGCCTTCATGGTCCAGAGTCGTACTAAGGAGATAGGGGTTCGTAAGGTCCTGGGATCATCGGTCGGGCAGGTCGTTATTCTCCTGTACCGGGAATTCACGCTGTACGTCCTCATTGCGTGTGTCGTCGGTATCCCGTTGATCTACTATATGGCGGATGTGTGGCTGCGCGACTTCGCCTATCGCATCGAACCGAATCCGTGGACTTTCATCTTCACCGGCGTCGTCGTGATGCTGATCACCTGGTTTACCGTGGGATTCCAGACCGTGAAAGCGGCAGAGACGAACCCGGTTGAAGTGCTCAGGGGATAGTGTGCACGATATGAACGCGTCATCGAACGCATCCTGAAACTTCTGGGGAGCCTTGGTTTATCTGGAAGGGGGTTTGTGCCATGAACATCCTGATGGTTTCATTAGGGACGCCTGGATTCGTCTATCCATCGATGGGTCTTGCCCTGAAACTTGAAGAGAAAGGCCATACGGTTCATTTCGCCACAGATTCGCGGTTTTACAATATTTTGTCGAAACAGGGTATAAAGAACGTTTACGGGAAAGATAAGACGTATCGGATAAACTCCTGGTGGGACCTGCTGACGTTGCGCAGGCAGATACGGCATCTCGAGTCGATCATTGAGAGCAATTCTGTCGACGTTATGGTTACCCACATTTTATCACTCGGCGCTGTCTGCATCAGTAGAAAGCACAACATACCCATCGCCGTGACGGGGCTTTCGGCCTATATCTGGCCGACAACCGAACCCTGCCTGGATCTCATCTCGGAGACCGAAGCAAGAAACCGCCAATGGAATTACGATGAAATGATGCGAGTATACAACAAACTGCTGACGTCGCTACAACTGCCAACCTGCACGACAGAGTATGAGGAATCGCCATTACTCGGAGATCTGTTTCTCATTCAGAGCGTACCGGAATTCGAGCCGTATCTCCATCTTCTTCCCGGGAAGGTTCACTGCGTAGGGAACTGTCAATGGGAACCCCATGTCGATGACCACGAGGTCGATACCTGGATCGAGGAATCACGAGATCTCGATATGCCGATAATATACGTACAGATAGGCAGAGCATTCGAAAAAGAGAGCTTCTGGCCATATCTGACGGATGTTTTCGGAGGACAGTCCGTGCGAATCGCGGGATCTGCCGGACGATCGGATGAAGACGAATTCGATATCCCTCAAAACTTCTTCGTCAGGGACCATGTTCCTCAGGAAAGGGTACTCGGACACGCCCGTGCCGTGATTTCCAATGGACATACCACGTCAGTGCTGGGCGCCCTGTCACATGGGCTTCCGATGCTGTTGTTTCCAAACGGCAGCGGGACATACGAAATTGCCCTGCGCTGTCGGTCCGCAGGGGTAGCCATCGGGTTATCGACCAAGAAAATCAATGCCGGCGTGGTGGAAGCGAGTTTCCACAAGATTATGGATGACGAGTTCAAGGCGAATGCGAACTATTTTCAGACTTTGTATAGCAGATTCAATGGTCGGGACTATGCCGCAGGACTCATCGAAGAACTGGCAAATACCCAAAAAGCGGTCCTCCGGGAATACTAGAACAGGTAATTGACCATGCTCCGCGATATCGGAAACAAACTCAAACTGTACGGCGTTGTCGAATCGCTCCACAACAACGCGTGGCAAATCGCCGTATTTGTCGTTTTGTCAGTTGTTTCGGTCGTCTTGAACATTGCCAAGCCGATCGTTTTCTCCAGGATCATCGATACCGGTTTGATCGAACAAGACTGGGACAACGTATTGTACTACTGTATTGCCTTTTCGGTCATTGCGGTTCTGATAAGCGTCAATTCACTGGGTTACGGAATGATCACCTCGCTTGTTTCGAATCGTTTTGTCGCGACCATCAAGAAATCGCTCATCAACCGTATCTACCTGCTGGATTATCACTTCTTCAACAAGACGAGCGGCGGGGACATTCTGACCCGATTGAAAAGCGATACCGATAACATCCGTAATTTCTTCATGGCTGTACTCAATAACAGCCTGGTCAGTTTCCTGGGTTTTCTTTCCGCCATGATATATATCGGCGTAGTGGAATGGAAGATGTTGATCCCGGGATTTGCGGTTGTGCCGTTTCTGATCTGGCGCACTCATGCTTTTCGGGACCGTATACATGCGGCCAATACGCGCGTATTCGAATCGGATTCCCATTCTACCGAACAGATCGCATCGGGTATTAACAACATCGTGTATCTGAGGCAAATCGGCCTTCATGGCTGGTCTCTTCGCAAGATCACGGCTTCATTCGACCGATTTCAGGCCGACAGCATAAACCGGGACAGATGGAATCTGGTCAGCGAGACGAGTGTTTCGCTCATCATGGCCGCCGGCTATATCGTAACCGTGGGTTATGGCGGCTGGTTGGTGGTAGATGATCAACTCACCATCGGCAGCTTGCTTGCCTTTCTGACGCTCAGGCAGCGTTTTACGGCGCCGATGCAATTCGTAAGCCAGACGTACCACGGTTTCATCAACGCCAGGGCAGCTTTCGAACGCCTATGGGACTTCTATGCCAATCCTATTGAAGTGGGAATCGATCGTGGCGCGGAAGAACCGGACCCGGATTTTGAAGAACTTTCCGTTGATGACGTGGAATTCCGTTATCACGAGGAAGGGAACGGGCTCGAAGGCACCGCCACGTTTATCCGGGGATGGAACGAAGTTCACGGAAGCAATGGTTCGGGGAAGACCACATTGATTCGATTGTTGATGAAGATACTGACTCCTCAGAAAGGACGCGTAGCGGTCGATGGCCGGGATATAGCCCATATCAACAACCACGCGTGGCGAAAGAACATAAGTATCGTTCCCCAACATACTTATCTGTTCAACGAATCCGTTCGCGAAAACATCCGCCTGTTCGATGATCGGATAAACGATGATATGATATGCGAAGTGCTGGGCAAGTTGAACGCCAAGGACGACTTGTTCGATTGCGTTCAGGGTCTGGACGCCGAGGTTGTTGAAGGCGGTAGGAATCTATCCGGAGGACAACGCCAGAAAATCGCAATAGCGAGAGCATTGTTGAGAAACACGCCTGTTTACATTCTGGATGAACCGTTTGTACATATCGATAAGGAAACCAAAGATCGTATAAGGGATTATCTGCGTGACATACTCCGTGACAGAATAGTCATATACATCTCACATGATGATTTTAGCGACTTGAACGCAGATAACAGAATAGATATCTGGAATGGCGGGATAAGGACAATGTCAGCGGTCGGAGAGTCTGCGTGATCTCCCATTCGTTGACGGGTATTTGCATTCCGAAGAAGCGGAATAGTATGGTCACAGCCGTCTCAGGATAAAAAGATGAAAAAGAAGATTCCCGTTCAAGAGCCTCCCGTAACGTCTTACCTGTTCAGCATGTATCCGTTGTCAATCATGCGTCCCCACATGGCGTTTACACCGTGGATATGCAGTAACTACATCCAACTTTACCATTACAAAGATCACTTTCTGAGATTCTACGTCAATCCCTTGTCACCGAAAGGAGGAAAGAAGAACTACTATTTTATTACCTGTCCGTTCCTGGACATTCAAAGGCTTGAACAAAGAATCATTCTGCGGACATATGATGACGTTGTCCAGTTCGTCATTTCGAGTATTGAAGAAGACTGCCATGTACAGTTGGACGTTGATTACTACTACCTACCTTCTACAGAGCCATACAGGAGATTTCATTTTATGCATGAACTGCTGGTCTCCGGCTATGACGACACCAACCAGACATTTGAGATATCCGGTTACAATGAGTCGTGGAATTACCATATCGCAACGATCACGTTTGATGAACTTTACCAGGCCGTGAATACCGTCAATATCAATGCCCCGTATGGCAACCTTTATCAGGTCGACCAACTGGAAGAAAGCCCCATGGTCTTTCTATATAGAATTGATAATCGAAAAACATATGAAATCAATATCCGGCAAATATGCGAATTGCTCTCGGATTATCTGGAATCAGTGAATACGGCTGAAAAGTATCGCATGCTGTTTGTTCCTGAAGAGGAAGGGCTTTGGGGAGTATCAGTGTATTCGTACCTGACAGAATCACTGGATCGGGGTCGAAATCTGGAAACGCTGACTATTCCTCTGCGCGTCCTATGGGAACACAAAAAGGTAATGACGGAACGCATCAGGTATCTGCAAGAACAGGGATACATCGATTCTGGCAATCGTCTCTTCGAAGAGTATTCGGAGATAACAAGAATGGCGAACCACGCAAGGTGGCTCTTTCTTAAATGCCTCAAGAAGCCGAAAGCATCATTAGTAAGGAGCGCCATGGCTATCTTGCAGGAAACAGCAGAAAGTGAGTATCACCTCCTGGTTGAACTTCACAATACTTTGAGCGGCTCAATCGAGAGCGCCGACATCGGCTCAAAGGTGATCGAACAAGATGTAATCAATTTGAAGTAGCATCCTTCCTGCAGGTCCCTCTATTCCCCTTCTCACTTCCAATAGCTATCCGGATTTTCCGGGTTGTTAGGGAACTTTCGAGAGAAAATAGGGAATCACCCTATAGATAGTCGGTCTGATTTCCTTTTATTATAGATAAAGGCATGATTGCGGGTACGATCAGCGTCAACTGCGCTTCCGAAGGAATCTATTGGGTATGTTTGCCGAGAGGTTGTAAGAGGACGGAACGATGATTAGGAACTACCTGCCTACGCCGGACATAGCATTGAAACGGACAGACCATATGCGCGAGTGACGTTCAGAATCTACTGCGGCACCGAATCAGGAGATACCTACCATGATACGCAACTACATTACGACAGCGATTCGGAATCTTTTAAAGCACAAAGGGTATTCCCTGGTCAACTTAATCGGTCTCGCCCTTGGCCTGGCGGGATGCATCCTGATGCTGCTCTACATTCGGTACGAAACCAGTTACGACGATTTTCATTTGAAGAAGGACCGCTTGTATCGGATTGAAGTCAATCATCTTCATGACGGCCGCGAGAACAAATTCACTACGACTCCATCGGCCTGGGCCCCCGTTCTACTTGCCGACTACCCTTCCATAGAAAACTTGACCAGGCTACGGCCCTTGTTGGAACAGCAGTCGGTACAACTTGAAGACAGGTCGGTACGCGGCAAAGCGTCTTTCTTTGCCGATTCGACCCTGTTCGACGTCTTCACCCTGCCCCTGGTCAGAGGCACGCCCGCCACGGCACTGACCCGGCCTCATACGGTCGTCATATCGGAATCCATGGCGAATACATGCTTTGGCGAGACGGATCCCATAGATGCTCTGATCACCCTGAACCTGGAAAAATTGGGAAACCCGTTGCCGCTGACCGTAACGGGCGTCGCCCGTGACCTTCCGGAGAATTCGCATGTGCACTTCGATTTCCTGATCTCCTACGTCACGCTTGAGTCATTGGGTTGGGGCGAGCCCGCCAACATGCAGGATCATGGTGGCAATTACACCATCTATACCTACCTCCTATTGCGAGAAGGGTATTCCGCCCTGGAACTGGACGAGCAACTGCCCGGTTTCGTCGAAAGATATCGCGGAGATGTGAATCGGGCATTCGGCCTCGTAACGACTCCTTATCTGCGGCCTGTCGGGGATATACACCTGTACACCTACGATATGACACGAGGAGGCGGCACCGGGGATATCCGTACCGTCTACGTCGCCTTCCTTCTGGCGGCCTTCATACTGGTGCTCGCCTGCGCCAACTTCATCAATCTGACTACGGCCAGGTCGATGAGTCGCGCGAGTGAAGTGGGTATGCGGAAGGTGCTGGGCGGCACGCGGGCTCACGCCATACTGCAATTCATAGGCGAATCAGTGTTGTTGACTATGTTTGCGCTGGGATTGTCCATCGTGCTGCTTCAGGTCCTGCTGCCCGCTATCAACGATCTGTTCAACCAGCACATCAACCTGGAGTTTACGTCGGACACGATGCTGATGCTCGCGGGTGTGGTCCTGCTCGTCGGGATACTCGCGGGTACCTATCCCGCTTTCGTCATTTCGTCCTTCCAGCCGACGGCCGTGCTGCGAGGTTCGTCTGAATCCGGGGCCACGGGCGCGCTCTTCCGAAGAATACTCATCGTGTTTCAGTTTACCGTCTCGGTCGTCCTGATCATCGGCACGTGGACGATCTCGGACCAGCTTGACTACATGCTGAGTGAAGACCTGGGGTTTGAGGAAGATGGCGTCGTCCTCATCGATATGCCGGAGCGCGCCTATGAAGTATTCAGAGACAACGCACTCAGATATCCCGATATCCTGGCGATGGACCGGTCGTCAACGATATTTGGAGACACGTATAATACCGGCGGAGTATGGCCGGAAGGCGTTCCGATGGACCAGCAAACGGAATTCCAGATTTTCAGCGCAGACTACGGGCTTCCCGATGTACTGGGGCTTGAGTTGGTTGAAGGGCGTTTTTTCTCCCGAGAACGATCTGCGGACGCCGGTGCGTGCCTGATCAACGAGACGGCGGTACGCGTCCTGGGTTTGGAAGACCTCGTCGGTACGACACTGCTGGGTCCAAGTGCCATGGTCCGCAATGGGTCAATTGTGCCGGTGCCGTGCGAGGTGATCGGAGTCTTACGGGACTTCAACATGGAATCATTGCGCCAGGAGATTCTTCCCATGAGGATCGCATTGGGTCAATTCGGTCAACAATACAGTGATGCTCATCGATACGGTTCTATTGTCGTCAAAATCAACAGCAGCAACGAGGCAAACGCGCTCCGCATCCTGAGGGAACAGTGGAACAAGGTTTATCCCGATCTTCCGGAGCCGGAGTTCGCGTTACTGGAAGATAAGGTGGCCGGGCTGTATGAAGACGATCGCATACTCCGGACCGTTTTCACGGCAGGGTCCACCGTATCGATTCTGATCGCCTGCCTCGGTCTCCTGGGCCTGTCCGCCTTCATGGTCCAGCGCCGCATCAGGGAGATAGGTATTCGTAAAGCCCTGGGGGCCACGGTCGGCCAGATCGTTGTTCTACTGTACCGGGAATTCACGCTGTACGTCCTCATCGCGTGGGTTGTCGGCGTCCCGTTGATCTACTATATGGCGGATGTGTGGCTGAGCGACTTCGCCTATCGCATCGAACCAAGTCCGTTGACGTTCATCTTCACCGGCGTCGTCGTGATGCTGATAACCTGGTTTACCGTGGGATTCCAGACCGTGAAAGCGGCAGAGACGAACCCGGTTGAAGTGCTCAGGGGATAATCAGATCAAGAATAGGGGATGGATTTTTAAAATGTAGGGAAACACCCTATAGAAACGAATCCGCGTTCCGGGTATCATGCTGATAGCACATGGCGACGAGCGTAATCAGGATGAGGAGGGTCACTATGAGCGAGTCAACACAGAACGGCGAAAAGCCGAAGGGTCTCGTGGAGATGTTCTCATCAGACAGCCGTAGGGAACACGAGGGCACGATGGACCGCAGGATCGAGAAGAAGCGCTTCACGCCGCGCCGGATGGCGTTCGGCGGCCTGGCCGCCGCGGTGGTCGCATTCGGGGCCTACGCGCTGCTCAGCGTCAACCAGTCCTCGCTGAACGTGGAAGCCGAGAAGCTGACCCTGGCCCCGGTGACCTACGGTCCTTTTCTCGAGTACATCGTGGAGCAGGGCGCGGTGATGCCGCTCACGACCTTCTACCTGGACGCGGTGGAAGGCGGGCGCGTGGAGGAGGTCTACATTGAGCAGGGCACGCACGTGGAGGAAGGCACACCGATCCTGCGCCTGTCCAACGCCAACCTGCAACTCAACGTGATGCAGAGGGAAGCTGAGCTTTTCCGCGAGGTGAACCGGCTCAGGGAGACGCGGGTCTCCATGGGGCAGCGCCGTCTGAGCATGCGCGCCGATCTGGTGGAAACGGAATACCAACTGCGCCAGGCGGAACGGGAGTACACACGACAGGACGCCCTGCTCGCGGCCGACCTGGTCTCGCGGCAGGAATACGACGAGGCAAAGGACAACCTGGAATATCTCACACGCAGGCGGGAAGTCACCGTTGAGACGCTGCGCCAGGATTCACTCTTCCAGATGATCCAGATCCAGCAGCTGGAGGAATCGATCGACCGGCTTCGCCAGAACCTGGAAGTCATCAAGCAGAACGAGGAGAACCTGACCTTACGCGCGCCGATCACGGGACTTCTGTCCTCGCTCATCGCCGAGGTGGGCGAGTCCAAGCCCGGCGGCGATCGGCTGGGCCAGATCGACGTGGAGGACCGGTTCAAGGTGCGCGCGGCCATCGACGAGCACTACATCGCCCGTATCCGCTCGGGCCAGGCCGGTTCCTTCGATTTCGCGGGCGGGACCTACAACCTGGTGATCAGCCGGGTGTATCCCGAGGTGATCGAAGGGCAGTTCGAGGCGGACATGGAGTTCCCCGAAGGCATGCCCGTAGGACTCCGCCGCGGCCAGACGCTGCAGGTGCGGATCGCGCTGGGCGAGTTGGCCGACGCCATGCAGGTGCCCCGGGGCGGTTTCTACCAGAAGACGGGCGGGCGCTGGATATACGTGCTTGATCCTGCCGGTGAGACCGCCGAGCGGCGCCAGATACGGCTCGGCCGGCAGAACAGCCAGTACTTCGAGGTCCTCGAAGGCCTCGAAGAGGGCGAACAAGTCATCACCTCCATGTATGATAACTTCGGCGACATGGAACGGCTGGTGTTGCAGTAGTACGGGTGGGGAGACCGTGAAGTACTGTTGCCTAAAGACGTAGCGTCTTCATCACCTCTGAACGAAACAATGTGCATTGTAAGCAAGACGATAGATTAAACCGCGTTGCATACCGATTAAACCTCAAAGGGGGCGTGTGATGATTGCGACACAGAATCTCAAGAAACTCTACGCGACGGAAGAGGTGGAGACGACGGCACTCAACGACGTGACCATGACCGTTGACGAAGGGGAGTTCGTGGCGATTATGGGACCCTCGGGCTGCGGCAAGTCGACCCTGCTCAACATCCTCGGCCTCCTCGACAACCCCACGGGCGGGGAGTACCACTTTGTAGGTGAGGAAGTTTCCGCCCACTCCGAGCGGCAACGGGCCAACCTGCGCAAGGCCAACATCGGCTTCGTTTTCCAGAGCTTCAACCTGATCGACGAACTGACCGTGTATGAAAACATCGAGCTGCCCCTGATCTACCTGGGCACGTCAAAGCAGGAGCGCAAAGAAAGGGTGGAAGCAGCCATGGAGCACATGCAGATCCTCCACCGGCGGAACCACTTCCCACAGCAGCTCTCCGGCGGCCAACAGCAGCGCGTGGCCGTGGCGCGGGCGGTCATCGGGAATCCGAAGCTGATCCTGGCGGACGAACCGACCGGTAACCTGGACTCTGCCAACGGTGCGGAGGTGATGGAATTGCTCAACGGCCTCAACGAGGCGGGCACGACCATCATCATGGTGACCCACGACCAACCGCTGGCCGATCACGCCCACCGTATCATCCGACTCTTCGACGGGCGGATCGTGAACGGGGCCTCGGCTTAGGAGGAAGCGTGCAGGATATTTTGTGAGGTCGCCCACCTGGACCTACCTGGTGAATTGCCATTCCTAGATGAAGGATTGACGTGGCTGCGGGCGACAAGAGGAACGGGCGACTGGCGCGTCCGTAAACAAGGTCTCCGACGAGTCGTCCGCTGAATGAGAAGTCGTCGGAGGCCATCGCCGCCGACCGGCAGCCAAAAAAGTTGTATTCACCCCCCAAATAGAAAAGGCGCCCGAAATGAATCGAGCGCCTTCTCAGCATCCCCCGGCAGCGTCCTACTCTCCCACAAGGTCACCCAAGCAGTACCATCGGCGCAAGAGGGCTTAACTACTCTGTTCGGAATGGGAAGAGGTGTTTCCCCTCCGCTATCGCCACCGGAAGAAATGGGTTGCAATTACAAGGAATGAGGAAACGACGTCGTAGCAAAGGAGCGCTGGTCAAGCCGCACGGCTATTAGTACCAGTCGGCTGAATGGCTCGTTACCTCGCCACTTACACCTCTGGCCTATCGACCTTGTAATCTTCAAGGGGCCTTCAGAAGCTTACGCTTGGGACATCTCGTCTTGAGGTGGGCTTCCCGCTTAGATGCTTTCAGCGGTTATCCCGTCCGAACATAGCTACCCAGCGATGCGGCTGGCGCCACAACTGGTGAACCAGCGGTTCGTCCATTCCGGTCTTCTCATACTAGGAACAGATCCTCTCAAATGTCCTACGCCCGCGACGGATAGGGACCGAACTGTCTCACGACGTTCTAAACCCAGCTCGCGTACCGCTTTAATCGGCGAACAGCCGAACCCTTGGGACCTTCTCCGGCCCCAGGATGCGATGAGCCGACATCGAGGTGCCAAACCTCCCCGTTTATGTGGACTATCGGGGGAGATAAGCCTGTTATCCCCGGAGTACCTTTTATCCGTTGAGCTTCGACCCTTCCACAAGGAATCGTCGGATCACTAAGCCCCACTTTCGTGTCTGCTCGACTTGTATGTCTCGCAGTCAGGCTCCCTTATGCCTTTACACTCTACGCACGATTGCCAACCGTGCTGAGGGAACCTTTGGGCGCCTCCGTTACGTTTTAGGAGGCGACCGCCCCAGTCAAACTGCCCACCTGACACTGTCTTCCATCCGGATTCACGGAATGAAGTTAGAACCCCAACAACACAAGGGTGGTATTTCAAGGTTGGCTCCCGAAAGGCTGGCGCCCTCCGTTCATAGCCTCCCACCTATCCTACACATGCATTGGCGAGACCCAATATCAAGCTGCAGTAAAGGTTCACGGGGTCTTTCCGTCCTGTCGCGGGTATCCGGCATCTTCACCGGAGCTACAGTTTCGCCGAGCTCCTCGTTGAGACAGCGCCCAAGTCGTTACACCATTCGTGCAGGTCGGAACTTACCCGACAAGGAATTTCGCTACCTTAGGACCG
>JAPOYX010000038.1 GCA_026706345.1 Gemmatimonadota bacterium
TCAGTCGTTCCAGACGGGTCAACTGCGCGATCTCGGGCGGGATCCGGCCCACTAGGTTGTTCGAATCGAGTTCCAGGCGTACAACGCGTCCCGCCCCGTCGACGTCGACGCCGTGCCAGCTCCCGAGCGGCGCGTCCGTCAGCCAGTTGGTCCGTCTAACCCAGTTCGATCCGCCAGTGGCTTCGTACAGAACCGTCAATGCCCCGCGCTCCGTGACGGTCACTCGGATCTCGATCGACGCCGTCGCCGTGACACCATAGGCCGACATGACGGTGATCCGGTACCTCGTCGTGACGGCCGGCGACACCTCCCGCGAGCCGGACGGCTCCACTTCGCCGACCTCAGGTGTGATCGTCGCGCCCACCGCGTTCGTGGAGGACCAGGTCAACGTCGCCGTATCGCCCCAATCGATCGACGCGGGGGATGCGGACAGCGTCACCGTCGGCCGAATCGGGTCGATCACGGCAGGCGGCAGTGTGTTGAA
This sequence comes from Gemmatimonadota bacterium, assembly GCA_026706345.1. Lineage (NCBI taxonomy): Bacteria > Pseudomonadati > Gemmatimonadota > Gemmatimonadota bacterium. The sequence goes on from JAPOYX010000038.1 coordinate 485, forward strand.
CGTGACGATCGCGCCGTCCGGCTCCAGTTCGAAGTGGAGCCCGATGACGGCAACCTCCTGATTGCAACCCACCCGCGCCGTTCCACCGGGAAAGCCTTCCGGAATCGACACGGCCTCGCGGAGCATCCACGCCACGTTGGTCTTCGCGGGCACCGTGATCGCCGCTGCGCCCCGGCTCATCCCTTCAGTGTCTTCCAGAACGATGCGGCACGCCGCGTCATCGGGCGCGTCGTTCGCGATGGCGAACCCGACGGTGCCTGACGCCGTCAGAACGGGAAACTGGAAAAGGTCGGCGGCCTGGGAGCTGAAGACCGTGGCCATGCCCACCGGCCTCCCCTCTCCTCCGATCGACGCGAATATCACCTGGGCCACGACGGGAACCATGCAATCGAGCGTGGCGTAGCCCGACGCCAACGCCGATTCGTTCCGCGTGCGCCACACCAGGTGACCGCCTGCTCCCGGCAGTTCGAAGGCCGCGCTGGAACCCGATGCCGTCACGCCGTCGGCCCTTTCGAATCGGTCCACATCCAGGCCGTGCAGTTGGACCGAGCAGGGGCCCGCTGACTGGGAAACGTTGGTGACCAGAAGGACAGACTGCCATCCGTGCCCGTCGGCGATATGCGGCAACAGGTGAATGCGTTTCGCCTGCGCGTCGGGTGGATAGGGGGACGTATCGAGAGCCGTCGGGGGCAGCGTGTTGAACGTGACGATGCTCCCATCCGGCTCCAGCTCGAAATGCAGTCCGATCATGGCGACCGGCTGATCGCAGGAAACCCTTGCCGACCCTTGGAGGAAGGTTTCCGGAATGGCGATGGCGGCGTTGAGCATTTGCGCCCGGTTGCTCTTCGAGGGAACCGACAGCGCAGCCTCGCCGAGAGACATCCCTTGGGCGTCCTGGAGGTCAATTTTGCAGGAGGCGTTGGCGTTTCCGTTGTTTGCGATCGCAAAGCCGAGCGTGCCTGCCCGCGTCAGGACCGGAAACTGGAATTCCCGGCCGCCCTGCGAGCTGAACACCGTGGCGATCCCCGCCGGCCGAGCCCCCTGGCCGAGCCACGCGAACACGACTTGCACCACGACGGGATCCACGCAATCGAGCGTCGCGTAGCCGGACGCCAACGCCGATTCGTTCCGGGTGCGCCATACCAGGTAGCCTCCATCCCCCGCCAGCTCGAACGTCGCGCTGGAGCCTGATGCCGTCACGCCGTCGGCCACTTCGAATCGGTCCGCGGTCAGGCCGTGCAACTCCAGCATGCAGAAGCTCACCGACTGCGCCACGTTCGTTACCACCAACGACGATCGCCACCCGTCGCCGTCGGCGATGTGCGGCAGCAGGTGAGAACGCTTCGCCTGCTGGTCGGTCTGGGCCAAGGCGGGCAGTGCCCACAGTAGGGCCATCAAGGACAGGGCGACTCTTCTCATGCGTTTCGCAACAACTCCAGTCCCGCGTTCGGGTTTCGCGCCCCGGGCGAGTGTGGTCTTGCGGGAAAGCTGCTTTTCCCAAACCGTATGGGTGCCTCCTCCGCGGCGCATAGATTGGTGGCGAGACCGGACTCGACCCGAGCAGTTTCACCCGCTCCGTTGGCGACCCGCCGGCCGGCAAGCAAAGGACACCACGACCCGACGTGCCTACTCCTGGTCTGTCCCCGCTGTCAGCGGAATCACCGGCAGGGTGATGAAGGTGCGGGTGCCGGGGTCCATTTCCAGTGCGATGGCGGAGAACAGATAGCCCCCCACTGAGGTGCAGCGCAGCGACCCCGAGAAGTCGGAGGTATCGGCACCGGGGAACGCCGCGTCGATGAGCCAGGAAGTCTGCCCGTTGGCTGCAACAGGGATAGTGACGGAGTCCTGCATCATGCCCTCTTTCATCAAATCGCACCGCACCAGTCCAGGAACCGGCTCCAGGTTGTGAAGCGCCACCCCCGTGTTGATTCCCTCCTGCTGGCGGCGCACCGGAATGAGGGCGTCGTGGAGGGTTGGGCTGGCCTCCACCACGCCCACCCCGACGTCGGGGTGCTGAAAGCGGAGCATCCCGCCGATCGGACCGCTCGAGACCACCCGCACCCATCCGGTCACCAGCTCTCCTCGGCCATGAGTAGAAATCCTGAGCACTCCCAGAGGCTCCATCGCGGTGCGGACCGTCAGAGCGCCGTCCTCGGCCACCTCAAGATCGCCCGTGAGGTCCACCACTGTTTCGGCGGCAATGGGATTGCCCTGCGTGTCATAGAAGTAAAGACCGGGGCGGGAAGGCTGGGTGGACGGATTCAGGAAGACCATATCGCTGATCCAAGTCCCGTTGGCAAAATGCGCAAAGTCCAGGGCAGCGCTATTGTCGCTGGATCCGATCGAGTCCGTGTCGAATTGACGGTGCACCGCCACAACCGGCAGTGTGGTGAAGATGCGATTGCCCGCATCTTGCTCCACGGCCAAGCTGGTGAACTGCCCCCCGCCGGGCGCGGCGCAGCGCACGGCCCCGAAGAAGTCCGACGTGGCGGTCGTGGCGAACGCCTCTTCGATGAACCAGAACGTCGCCCCGTTGGCTTCCAGAGGGATCTCGACCTCTTCAAGCACAGCCCCCTCGCTCACCAGTTGGCACCGCACCCGCATGGCTTCGTTTCCCAGGTTGTGGAGCGCCGCCGCCGTGCGAATCCCCCCCGCTTGGCGGCGGGCCGGGAAAAGGACATCCTGGGCAGGAGGGCTTGCTCCCGCTGCAGCCACCCCCAGACCTGGGACGCTATAACGCACCAACCCGCCGATGGGACCATAGGGGAGAACTTTCAGCGATCCCGCCACCAGCTCCCCTCGGCCGTGGGTTGAAATCGTGAGTTCGTCCAGCGGTTCCATCCGTGTACGGACGGTCAACCCTCCGTCCTCTCGAACCTCCAGATCGCCCGTCACATCCACGACGGATTCCGGGGCAACGAGGTGGCCCCCTTGATCGTAATAGTAGAGCGCGGGCTGGACCGGAAGGGAAGCCACATTCACAAGCACCACGTCGGAGGTGATGCCGGCGCCATTGGCGAAATAGGTAAAGTCCAGAGCCCCCGCTCCCGGAGTGGCCTCGGCAGGATGGGAAGCGCGGCTCTTGCCGTTCCGGTTGTTCACCGCCCGCACCTGAAAGGCGTAGATCGTGCCGTTGACGAGGCCGCCGACGGTATGCGAGGTGTCGGTGGAGCCGATGGAGGTCCAGCCCCGGGTCCGAAAGATCCAGTACTCGTAATCCGTGATCGGATAACCTCCGTCATTCTCCGGCGTGTCCCAGGACAACGTCACCGCCCCATCCTTGCCTTCCGCCTGCAGATTCCTGGGAGCATTCGGCGCCGGCGCGGGCCCGGTCGCGGCCCCCGTGTTGTTCACTACCGGCTCGTTGCTCAGTCCCTCCGCGGCGTTGCCCGCCGCGTCCCGGATCGGGTTTGCCCCCGGCCTGTAGCTCACCGTGATTCCCGTCTCACCAGGACTTGCGTCCGGAACCAGGCTCAGCACCACTGATCTCCCGCTCACCAAAACGTTGGAGACCGTTCGCGCCGAATCGCCGCCTGCCAGCGTGAAATCGCCTGCCGACGGCGTCGAGCTTCCGTTGAGCTCCTCCCCATAGGTCAGCGTCAGCATCGCCCCGTTAACCGCCGCCGAGGAAAGAGCCGGATCGACGACGTCCACAAGGTTCGGACGGAGGATGAAAAGTCCCTGCTCGATGACGCTGACAATCACGATTCCACTGTCAAAGAACGGATAGTTGCTCCACGTTCCGACATCGAGGTTGGTCGAGTCGATTCCGGGGTTGAAGTCAAAGAATGCCACTTCAGTCAGGTTGCCGTTGGCGATGTCGGTGACATCCAGGATGCGCAATCCGGCGTCGTAGTTCGACTGGTAGGTGTATCCTCCCTTGACGTACAGGTTGTGGTCGATCGCGCTTGTCGTGGAGTCGTGAGAACCGATGAGCACCGGCCCGTCGAGATCGCTCACGTCCCACAGGTAGGTGCGGGTATTCGTGACATCGGGGTCCTCCAGCTCATCCAACTCGTCGCCCAGCAAGAAGTAGGCCTGATCTTCCGTCAGCCATCCCTGGTGGGTGAACCTGGAACCGCTGTAGCCCGCGCGGGAGAGCATCTCGGGAACTGCCTTGTCGGTCACGTCGACGATCGTCAGCGTGTCCTCGTTCGAGTTGAAGCAGATCTCTTTCCCCTGGTGGTCAAGGTCAGGGCCAACATAGTTCACGCACTGTGCATCGTGGGTGTAGCCGTCGGCGCTGAAACAACCGGCCGAGGTCGGGTTCGTCGGCGTTTGAATGTTGATCATGTGCAACCCGCCGCTGCAATTGTTCGTGCCCAGGACGTAAGCAAAACCACTGTCTTCGTTGATCGCGACATTGTGAGCATGCGAGAAGCCGGAGTAGTGGGCGGTCTCGGAAAACGTGGCAGGTGGTGAGGCCACCGATCTCAACTGAGTCAGGTCAAAGACCTGCATGCCGCCGTCTTCTGCCTCCGTCACTATGAAGGCATGGTCCGCGTATACCTTGATGTCCCACCAGTGCGAGTCGGTGGAGTGAGGAGGAAGATTGCCAAGATAGATCGGATTGGCCGGGTCGCTGATGTCCACGAACGACGTGCCGTTGGTCCGGCCCATAATCGCGTACTCCTTGCCGGTCAAGGAATCCGTCCACCCCCAGATGTCGTTGGCTGTGTCGTCGCCGCTGCCGCCAATGTCGTCTAAAGCCAGAAACGACATCAGGTCGACGTTACTGCATGGGTAGGTTCCCGCCATCCCTTCGGAACAGATTGTTACCGCCTCCCCGAGCGTGGCGGCAAGCAGGAACAGTACCCCCGCCAACACGGCGAAGGCATTGGAGAAAAGAGGGTGCCTGCGACGCCTCTCAGGCCCGGAAGAAGGAGTTTCAGACGGGCAGGATAGGTGTGGGTAACGTCGGCGCGCAGAAGGCGCGCACGTGCCGACCTGGTCAGATGGTCCTTCCGCGACTCGTCGTCCGGCGCCAAATATGCCGGAAGCACGATGCGCGGATATACCCCCCCTACTTAGCTTGTTCAGATGCGGTGAGCCCATGATACTCGTTTGGCTGGCCGGGGGCTTCTCTCGTTTCTTGCCATGTGGACCCAGGTGATCCCCTTGACCCATGATCCGAGCATCCCTTAATGGGCTTGTTCCACAGGGGGGGAGGCAACCAATGGGTCTGCGCAATTTGCCAATGACTTTCAAGTTGCGGTCATTTGACGCCACGAGCTTGGTCCCCGGAGACGGAAACGGTCGATCCATCCTGCTCCGGCAGAGGCCACCCCTTCCTCCTCCGCTTGGTCAATCTTTTCTTCGACGGCGTCGCGGATCTATCGGATCTCCACGTGGATCCTCCAGAGGTAGACGTAGCAGGCGCCGACTCCGCCAGCAGGAGAAACTCAAACAAGCTGATCAAGACGTCACTCCTGAGATTGGGGCCGAACTCCCAGGTGTCCGACCCCTCACCCGACCCTGGACTCCTTGACCAATCTGATTACCCCGCCGGTTGTTGACCAGGCCACCGTGGATTCTGAACGGAATTGGGGGGAACCATCGGTGGCCGGCAGGAGTCCTGGACTCTCCGCGTCCAGAGAAGCAGGAGACTGGGGGCACCCCCAACACTGTCAATACAGCAGTTCCACTGCTATCAGGGCAACCGTGACGGCCACCATCATGGCGATGATCAGGATCACGCTCCCCTGGGGAAGTTGATCTTCAATTTCCGAGCGGATCTTTTCCACTTGCCGATTCTTCCGTAAACTCGGACCCGTGTTGCGTAGATGTTCCGGCCGAGCCGCTCAGCGATCAAATCGATGGGGATCCCGTCCTTGTAATCCCTCGCCGCTTTGAGTTCCTCGCTTGGGGTCCATCGCTGACCATACCTGTGCGGCGGATCAACCAACCCGGTCATGAATCGGTAGGTTGCCACCCTTGGGTCTTCCACTTTGCTGCTCATCTCCACCGCCGCGGCCACTGCGCCGGTTGCGCGAAAAGGCCCCTTGTCCACACGATCTCCAAAGGACCCCTGTCCGAATCGGAGCCCACAGTGCCCTCGTTCCGAATAACGCGCCCGATAGGGCCGACGCTGCCCTCGGACGACTCGACATCCTGGCAGTGCTCTTCGCACAGTCACCCCGAAACAAGGTTCTAACCAAATATGATACAACTAACTAATATATCCATTTAATATCCATATACTTTGATATAGTATTTCTAAGGTGTACAATGCTAGATGTTTCCTTGTCGGGCCGAATCTCGAGGCTATGGCATACTTGCACCGCCCCCAAACCCGGCACTCGCCGGTCCGCTGGGACGAGCGGGACGCCCGATCGAATCGATCAGGCGGCCTGGCTGAGGAAGAAGCAACGATGAAGAAGACCAACGAACCAGGGCCAGCGCCCACTACGGGGCGATCACGACCGTCGACGAGAGTGGCCGGCCGCAGGACTTCATCACCTCGGGCGTGAGCGAGGAAGAGGAACAGCGGCTGGCGACCTGGTTGCCTGACGGGCCGACGCTCTTCGAACATTTCCGCGACCTCGACGCACCGCTCCGCGTCGACAACCTGCCCGCCTATGTCCGGGCGCTCGGCTTCTCCTCCGACCTGATGCTGACGGACAGCTTCCAAGCCATGCCGATGCGCCATCTCGGGAAGCATGTCGGCATCTTCTTTCTGGGCAGCAAGCAGGACGGGGCGGGGTTCACCGACGAGGACGAGGAGGTGCTGGTGTTGTTCGCCGCGCAGGCGGCTATGGCGATCGCGAACGCCCGCACGCACCGCGACGAGCAACGCGCACGGGCCGACCTCGAGGCGCTGGTGGAGACCTCGCCGGTCGGCGTCGTGGTGCTCGACGCCGCGACCGGAAACGCGCTGTCGGTCAACCGGGAAGCCAGACGCCTAGTCGGCAGCCTGCTCGGTCCGGAGCGCCGGTTGGAGGACCTGCGAGAAGTAGTGACGATGCGCCTCGCCGACGGCCGCGAGGTCACGCTGGATGAACTGAAGAGCGCCGAGACAGTGCGCGGCCAGGAGGTCGAGCTGTCGGTGCCCGACGGACGCAGTGTGCGCATGCTGATCAACGCCACCCCGATACGGTTCGGGGACGGCGAGATCGAGTCGGTGGTGGTGACCATGCAGGATCTGGCGCCGCTGGAGGAGTTGGAGCGTCTGCGGGTCGAGTTCCTGGCCATGGTGAGCCACGAGCTGCGCGCGCCGTTGACCTCCATCAAGGGCTCGACGACGACGCTGCTCCACGCGCAGCGGGCGCTCGACCGGGCCGAGATGCGCCAGTTCATCCGCATCATAGACCGGCAGGCCGACCACATGCAGGGCCTGATCGGCGACCTGCTCGATGCGGGACGCATCGAAGCGGGGACGCTCTCGGTCGACCCCGAGCCGCAGGAGGTGGCGGCGCTGGTCGAGCAGGCGAGGGCCACCTTCCAGAGCGGCGGGGGCCGGCAGTCGATGTGCATCGACTGGATTCTCGGTGCTCTGCTGGTCTTGTTGTTGATCGGCTGGCTCGCCGACAGACTCACCTGAGGTCCCCGGCGTTAACCGCTCTCTTCTACCGGCGCATCGGCGGTCCTGGATCAGAAATCTGGATTTGCCGCAACTGCCGAGGTCGCTTCGCTGGACTCGATGCAGTCAATCGGTCCTCTGGGATTCATCACTCTCAGGGCTCAGAATCCTTACCCTTTCCCCAGATCAGGTAACGCGTCCAATCGTCCGCCGGGACAGGCCTGGGGTCGAACATGTCTGAGCGCGATTAGCCTGCCTCCATCCGGTTGCGGACCACATGCGCCAAAGTCGCCTCCATCACCTCCTGGAGATGGTCCGTCTTCAGCCATTGGGGAATACTGGCCACGGTTCTGTTCCCCCGCAGGCGCGGGATGAATCGGAGCAAGAAACAGATTCATCCAACGGCCCTGGAATGATCGACGATTTCGGTCTCTGGGGGTCAAGCAGATGCCGACGTATGGGTGAAACGGCTGGAAGGCAGCGATGTTCACCCAGCCGTTTCATGATTTCCACGACCACAATGCTTTTCTCTCAGAGGGCGAAACCCCTCGCAGTTGTGGTCGAGGACTTTTCCGAAGCCCCGCATCAGACACGGCACAACACGGATTTCCTGCCCCCAATGCGAAAAGGTGAAGCGAGGCTTTGCATCGCGGGTCCCTGCCGAAAGGCGGAAAGGCTGAAGACCCGGATCCGGGTTGTTCTGCTCAACCTGGCTTGAGTGTGGTCGGCCTTCGAGCCTGGCTCTCACCCGGGCTTGCCGGCCCTCCTGGCAGATCCCTACCAACCGGATGCCGCTTCCGTTCCCCAGTCCCCTGTCAGACCGCAGCAATAGTTGACTGCGGCAATGGTATCGGCATCGAATCGCGCCTTGTCCTCCTGTGCCAGCAGCCCCGTCTCAACCAGGAATGTGTTGATTTCCCTCAAGCCCTCATCCCGCTTCGGACCCGCAGGCAGCCCCTTTTCGAGAAAAGCCTGGAGCTTCAG
>JAPOYX010000039.1 GCA_026706345.1 Gemmatimonadota bacterium
GGACGGAAGGAAGAAGACGAGCGATAAAATACAGTGGGAAACGCACAATCGCATAGGTTCCGCTATCGACAAGGCGGTATCCGGAGCGCGCCTCGATGAGACTGAGATCGTCGAACTGTTCAACGCCCGCGGCGCCGATGAAGACGCCGTGATACGGGCCGCCGATAACCTGCGCCGGACCATGAACGGCGATACGGTCAGCTACGTGGTCAACAGGAACATCAACTACACCAATATCTGCTATTTCGGCTGCGGCTTCTGTGCCTTTTCCAAGGGCCGCGTAGCCGAGAACCTGCGCGAGCGCGGCTATGACCTGCCCCTGGAAGAGATACAGGCGCGGGTCTCGGAGGCATGGGAGAGGGGCGCGACCGAGGTCTGCCTGCAAGGCGGCATCCACCCGGACTACACCGGCGCGACCTACCTTGCCATCTTGCGGGCAGTGAAGGAGGCGCAGCCGGACATGCACGTACACGCATTTTCACCGCTTGAGATCAGGCAGGGGGCGGAGACCCTGGGTCTGCCGCTCAGGGACTATCTCGGTGAGTTGAAACAGGCCGGCCTGGGAACATTGCCCGGTACCGCGGCGGAAATCTTGGACGATGAGATCAGGCAGATCATCTGCCCGGACAAGCTGAACACGGCCGAGTGGCTGGAAGTGATGAAGACCGCCCATTCTTTGGGCCTTAACTCCACGGCTACCATCATGTTCGGCCACGTGGACGGACCGCTGAACTGGGCGCGCCACCTGCTGCGCATCCGCGATTTGCAGGAGGAAACGGGCGGTTTCACCGAGTTCGTGCCGCTGCCCTTCGTGCACATGGAAGCGCCCATGTACCGCAAGGGCCGGGCGCGCAAAGGCCCCACCTTCCGCGAGGCGATCCTGATGCACGCGGTCGCCAGGCTGGTATTGCATCCACACATCACCAACATACAGGCCTCCTGGGTGAAACTGGGCATGGACGGCCTCCGGGCCTGCCTGGATGCCGGCGTAAACGACGTGGGCGGCACCCTGATGAACGAAAGCATCAGCCGCGCAGCCGGCGCCTCCCACGGCCAGGAATTCACCGCGGCGGGCATGCGCGACCTGATCACGGCCGCAGGCAGGATACCGCAACAACGCACCACCCGTTACGAGCCAGTGACGGAGGGAGCGGGTGACACGCTCCCCCAGTCGTCATTCCCGTGCAAACGGGAATCCAGTAAAATAATGGGTCGCCCTGCGGGCGACACTGTATTCCACTGGATGCCGGGTCAAGCCCGGCATGACGGGGAAGAAACATGCAAACTGAAGTAAGAACAATCTGCCGAGCCTGCGGCCACGGCGGCTGCGGCGTGTACGTGGCCGTGGAAGACGGCAAGCCGGTCAAGATCAAGCCGGACTGGGACCACCCGGTCAGCAAGGGCTATACCTGCAAGAAGGCGCACGGCTACCTGGAACTGCAGGAACACCCGGACCGGCTGCTCTATCCCATGCAGCGCACCGGGGAACGGGGCGAAGGCAAGTGGCGGCGGCTGTCCTGGGACGAAGCGCTGACCATCGTTGCCGGCAAACTGAACGAGATAAAATGGGAATCCGGCGCCGAGTCGGTGGTATTCGGCCACGGCACCGGGCGCGATTTCCACCGCTTCGTGTACCGGGTCGCCAACCTGTACGGCTCGCCCAACGTGCTGACGCCGGGGCACATGTGCTACCTGCCGCGCATCGCCATCTGCAAGGTCATGGGCATGGATATCCCGCTCTGCGATTACGACAACAGGCCGAAATGCGTGGTCGCCTGGGGCAGCAACCACCTGATCTCCAACCCGGACGAGAACAAGGGCATCAACCTGGCCCATACCCTGACCGCCGGGGCAAAACTGATCGTGATCGACCCCCGGGGCAGCAAGCTGGCCGCCAAGGCCGACCTGTGGCTGCAACTGCGCCCGGCCACGGACTCGGCGCTGGCCCTGGGCATGATGCACGTCATCGTGAAAGAAAACCTGTACGACCATGAATTCGTCGGGAAATACACGACCGGCTTCGACAAGCTGAAAGAGCGGCTGGAGCGCTTCCCGCCGGAGGTGGTGGAACGCATCACCTGGGTGCCGAAGGAGAAGATCATCGCCGCGGCCAGGCTGTACGCCACGACCAGGCCCGCCACCCTGCAATGGGGCGTGGGCATCGAGCAGAACATCAACTGTGTGGATGCCGACCGGGCCCTGATCTACCTGGTGGCCCTGACCGGCAACCTGGACGTCCCCGGCGGCAACGTGATCTTCGGTCTGCCGCCCGGACTGCCCCGTGCCCGGTTCGCCCTGTTTCACGAGTTGCCGGCGGAGCAAAAGCAGAAACTGCTGGGGGGCGACAAGTACAAGCTGGGCGCTTCCATCAACCGCATCACCCCGCACGTGGTCTGGGACGCCATCGAGAACGGCGACCCGTACCGGGTGCGCGCCATGGTGATCTTCGCCAGCAACCAGTTGGCGGCCCGGGAAAACGCCGACCGGGTGTACGAGGCGTTGAAGCAGGTGGAGTTCTTCGTCGCCACCGACATCTTCAGGACCGCCACGACGGAACTGGCCGACATCGTCCTGCCCGCGGCCACCTGGCTGGAGAACGACAATATCGCCGATTACTGGAAGGTGCACGGTTACGTATTCCCGCGCCGCAAGGTGGTCGAAGCGCCGGGCGAGGCCTGGCCGGACCACATCATCCTGAATGAACTGGGCAAGAAACTGGGATTTGAAGACCGCTTCTGGGACACCTACGAGGAGTCGCTGGACTTCATCCTGGAGTCTGCCGGGACGACCTGGGATGAATTCAAGGACATGCCGTACCTGCGCACCGAGCCGGAATTCAGGAAACACGAGAAATACGGCTTTAATTCCGAGTCGGGCAAGCTGGACTTTTACCTGAAGCAGTACGAGGACTGGGGCTATGACCCGCTGCCGGATTTTATCGAACCGCCGGAAAGCCCGGCGCGGGAGGAAGAATTCACGTCCCGCTATCCCACGGTGTTGATCACCGGGCACCGCATCTTCAACTTCTTCGGCTCGGAACTACGCCAGTCAAACTACCTGCGCAAGGGCCATCCCGACCCGCTGATCGAGATACACCCGGAACTGGCGCAGACCAAGGATATCGACAACGGCGACTGGGTCTGGGTGGAAACCCCCCGGGGCAGGGTGAAACTCCGCGCAAAACTGTCCGAAGGCGTCGACCCCAGGGTAGCCAGCGCCGAATTCGGCTGGTGGTTCCCGGAAAAGGGCGCCCCGGACTACGGCTGGCGCGAATCCAACATTAACGTCCTCACCATGGACGGCCCACCCCTGGACCCGGGGATGGGGGCCACTAACCTCAAGGGGTTGATGTGCAACATCGAAAAAGTATCCGCAGATTACGCAGATTAACGCAGATAATAATCCTGGGGTCAGAGTAATGTCTTCGAATTTCTTACTCCGACCCCTGAT
>JAPOYX010000040.1 GCA_026706345.1 Gemmatimonadota bacterium
TGCCTACCGAATCTGGCGCGTACAAGCCGTCGGGCAGCCAGGAGATCCGTAGTATCGACATCGGCGTCAGGCCGGCGAATCGATCTCGTTAAGGCGTCCGTTATCAATAACCTATCGCTCTCGAGCACCCAGTGATTGTCCGGCCGTTTCGGCCAATCTTTGCCCCGTCACATCCCACAACGGGGTCCAGAACAGCTTCCCGATCGCAAAAGCTACGGCAGTCAAGAAGAACGCCGACAGCCCCTGATGCCAATAGTACCGCCAAGCCACTCCGGACACTTCCTCAAAAACGGCATAACACAGCATATGCCCAAATGTAATGATCGCAGTTCCAACAGCGATGGCACTATCTTGCGGGGTGGACCGCACCCACCGGCTCGCAAAAACCATCCCGAGTATCGCGAAACCCGGGATCAGCGAATGCGAAAAGGCGTACACGACCTCGGAGCTCCCGGCGAACTCCTGGAAATCCCCAATCAAGTTCTCGTTTCCTACCAGCTGCCCCAACTTAAACTCGGCTCGCTGGAGCAGGACATACGCAAAATTCACCACGATGGACAAGAGAGACACGGCGGCAAACACGACCGAAAGTCTTTGGACGATCGTCTCTTGGACATTTTCTGTACGTTTTGCCAAGAACAGCAAGCCAATGAACAGCGGGATGACCGAAGCCAAGACCATCAGTAGCATCGTTCCCAGCAAAGCACTCATCTTTTCGTACTGGGGCCAGACTACGCCCAAATCCCTAAATTCGGCATGCGCCATGGGCACTAACCCTGCGTAAACTCCGCATGCGATGGCAAAAATCACTACGGTTGCCAGTCCATGAAACCACCTTAACCTCAGTATCGGTTTTGCAAACGAAATTGCCTCGAGTTCGCCCGGCTCACGCAGTTTCTCCAATGTCGTTTTGTCCATCACGTCATACAAATATTGGTCTACAACTTCAAGGAGCGCGTCCCTAAGACCTTTGAAAGGAATATCTTGTCTGGCCAGATGCAGCAACTGGAAAGACAAGCGCTGTTCATTACTGCTGTTCTCTAGCTCCTCTGCTAACACCAGTTTCTTTTTTTGTCGCTCTTCCACCGTGTTTACAATGTCTTCGTATGCCTGCTTGCTCAGAAGTTCATTGGCGATTGTTCGCGCCAGGTCCTCAGCCCTGTGCGCAAGGCCCGCCACAGACACTACTCCTTTCTCTATATTACGGAACAAGAATCTTATTTGAGCTCCAAACACCAGAAACGAAATAAGCAAAATTACAAACGGAAACAAGGCAGGGGGTGCATACACCAACACATCGTCCAGCAACTCAGATACATCGGTGCCTTCAGTTGCCAATTGCAGAAGGGCTTTAATTAAGGCCAGGCCAAACGTTTCCGGTTTGATGGCAATAACAAAGAATACGAAGCTGAGTGGAATCGCGGTAGCAACGGCACAGACATTTCGTTGCCATTTCTCGACGATCTCGTGCAAGTAGAAGAAACTAGCGAGACTTCCGGGAACCCTGGTCTTCCCCGCGGTCCCGAAGGCTCGATATTGGATGCCGCCAACTATTGCCAAGCAGATGACGACTGCCCCCCATAACAACAATTCTTCGGTTAGAGTTAGTTCTTGGACTACTAGAGCTACTTCTTGGGCTGCAGGTGTTGGCTCTTGGGCTGTATCCGGCATTTTGCGCGATCCCTCCGCCATTGGTCCTAAATTGACTCAAACGCGACATCCCGCGAAGTCCCCCCGGATTCGAGTTGCAGCGCACAGAGGCGCCGGATTCGCCGGGTCATCTATTGCGCGTTCGCCACGCCCGCTTAGGGACCGATCTCTAAACGTTCATCTCAGGTAGGTGCTTCCAGTGCTGAAGACATCGACGCGCTCCATGGCCGAGACCTGCTGAACTCGAAGCGGAAATCACACAGCCCCGGATCTTGCAGGGGTGTCAGTGGCTCGGCATTACCGGCAACGGTTGTTCGGGCAGGGGTTCGCCGATACTTCCGTGGCGGTGGTGGTTGCGACCGCCACAGTCATCGTCGATGCGATGAAAATGGCCAAAGCCACACAGCGGACCAAATCTGTCAACGTGCGCATTACGTCCCTCCGTCAATGGTGGGTTGCTATGAATTGACGACGGTAACCGGAAATCGTAAATAAATGAATACCTTATTTGGTGTATGACTAGTTTGCGAAACCTTATACCGCTGGATATATGGAATATGATTCGGGACCAAAAAACCTTATGACGAACGAGGTCGGGTATATGTACGTTTTGGGGCAGCGGCCCGGCCTCCCCCCCCTGCCGCTGGATTGCCGGGCACCATGATCCCTAGGCGGCTCCGCTCGATGGCTCGCATGCTGGCCTGTTGCCGGAATGGAATGACGCGCCATTCCCTTGTAAGGAGTGACAATCCGGGTCACCCTAGCGCGATCGCCTGCACCTGCACTTGACCGAGCAACTCCCCGACAATTGCGAGGCTCTTGAGATCGCGCGTAAGTCCGATCTTGACGAGTCGCGAAGCTGTCAGGCCGCCGCCGCAAGGGAAAGTACGGTCGGCATACCCTCGCCGCACAGTTCCCACCCGGCCCTGTCGCTGACGCGCCATACCTCCCCGGTATCCGTGCCGACCAGCACGCCGCCCCGCGCCTTCGGGTCCACCGTCAAACCATGGAAGTTGGCGGCACTCGGGGAATGGGCCTCGTCGCACAGCGAGCGCCACGACTCGCCGCCGTCCTCGGACCGGAACAGCATTGCCTGCGCGCCGTGCTCCTCGCGACAGTTCGAAAATGCTGAGGGCGCGCTTGCGACGGTCAGCCCGTACGGCGCGCGATGATCGATGCACATCGGCCGGGAGTAGCGCGGCGTAATGCCCTTCCACGCGTACGTCCATGTGCGGCCGCCATCGTCGGATCGAAATACCCCGGCGTTGCCTTCCACCATCTCCGCTACCCCGTCCAAGCGTCCGTACCCGGTGGACGCGTACAGGGTGTCTGGCTCCGCCGGGTGCGCGAACAGCATGTGCAGGTCCGGGTTGTCGCCGGGCAGGACTACGGACCAGGTCTCGCCGGAATCCTCGGACAGGGCCAGGCCGCCCACTTCGACGCCGGCCAGAATGCGCGTACCGTCAACGACCAGAGCGCGCGCTCGTGCCGCGACCGGCGGATTCATGGGAATCTGCCATCCTCCGGCATCTGCCAACTGCGCGAGGCCCACGACCTCCGTCCAGGTGGCCCCATGATCGTCGCTCCGGAACAGCCCCGTGGGCGCCGTCCCCGCGTAGAGTGTCCCGCGACCGTCGGAGCGGACCTGCCACACTTCCCTGCCCTGGAGACCCGACGGTGCCCACGTCCGGCCCGAGTCATTCGACACGTACAGGCCGTCGTCCGTGCCGGCAAAGCATGATCCGTCGATACGAACGAGTTCGCGGACGTCGCGGCTTTGAAGAACCTGCTTGGCAGCCCCCTCCGCCACGATAAAGACGCCTTCGCTGGTCCCTGCGCAAATTTCCATGATGCTTCGCTCCCCGGCCGCTGGACGGTAGGTCAATACCGACCCGCCCGGGCCGTCTTGAATTGCAGAGCAATCCCGCGCCCCATGATGCCGACACCTGTGGAAGCTTCCAAGAAACGGCAACCGATGGCACAGAATTCACGATGAGCGAGTCGACGCGGTCGATCCCGTCTGAACGAGACATTGCCAGCTCGAGGGGCGCGTCCTCGGGGCCTGGTCGTTTCCCATTTACGGTCTCAAGGAAGATTCCGGATACCGCCGCCGGACCGCTGGCGACATGTGCTCGCTGCGAGGGATGGGGCTAGAGAGCAAGTCGCCGAGCTGCAGGGTGAAGAAGCTCGTCTCGCCCAGTTGTGAGGAGTGTGCGGGGAACCGAACCCCGGGTACTCCCTGCCCCGGTCGGGTGAACTGCACGCGACCGATCAGGGTTGCGATAATCGGGTGGTAGCGCGCACCGAGCCCGCCCTCGATGGCTTCGTTGAACAGCGCCTTCACCAGATCTGCGCCCGCGGCGTCGATCCCGACCTCCGCCGCAAGCTCAAGCGCATAGTCGAGGTCCTTCATCGCGTAGGTCACGGGGAACACGCTCTCCGGATAGTAATCCGGGAGCATCGCCTTCATGCCGCGGTAGCAGAGCGTGAAGCTGTCGCCCGAACTCCGGCCCACCGCCTCCAGAAAGGTCTCGGGCGCGCTGCCCTTGCGGCGCGCAATCGCAGGCGCCTTGACCAGCGCGCGGACGGAGGAAGGTCAGCCGTCACCAGGTGACAGCGGCCGCGCTGATCCTCCACCACGCCACCACCGACCGGTAGCCGTCGCCCCTTGCAGCCGCCAGCACTCCCGCACGAGGATCCGGGCCAGTCTCGGTACGGACTCGGGGGCACCTGCTCCTTGACGTCAACGAAGCTCGCTTTCACGTCCGTCTGCACCGGTACCAGCCCCGTGGTTGCCCCCTCTCGGTGGCCCAAGACTCCAGCGCAGTACCAGCCAGGCCGCGACCGCGGAAGCGCCCGACCCAATCAGGATCCCCAGCCTGTCGCCCGCAAAGTACGCCCCGCTTCCGTGCTCGAAGGCCAGCCCGGCGATGAACAGACTCATCGTGAACCCGATGCCGCACGCCCACGCGACGCCAAGGATCTGCCCCCAGGTCACGCCCCGCGGGAGGGTCACCACCTTCAACAGCACGCCGAGGCCAACGAACAAGACGATGCCGATCGGCTTGCCGAGGAAGAGCCCGGCTGCAATGCCGAACGTCACGGGATGGAGCACGTCCTCAAGGCCGACCCCGCCCAG
This sequence comes from Gemmatimonadota bacterium, assembly GCA_026706345.1. Lineage (NCBI taxonomy): Bacteria > Pseudomonadati > Gemmatimonadota > Gemmatimonadota bacterium. The sequence continues at coordinate 4,790 of JAPOYX010000040.1, forward strand.
CGCCAATCCTGCGTTGACAAAGGCGAACACCGGCAGGATCGCGTACGCGACCGGTGCATGCAGGTCGTGCTCCAGCTCCTTCAGCGGTGATCGTCCCTCCGAGGCCCGCAGGGGAACGCAGAAGGCAATCAGCACCCCGGCAAGCGTCGCGTGGACGCCGGACTTCAGCATGGCAACCCACAGTACGACCCCGACGAGCACGTAGGCGGTCGTGCGCGTCACGCGGAGCCGGTTCAGGGAGACGCCGACACCCAGCGCGACGACGCCCACGAGCAACGCCTCCAGGGACAAGTCCGCCGAGTAGAAGACCGCGATGATCGCGATCGCCGCGAGATCGTCGAAGATGGCGAGCGACAGCAGGAACACCATGAGGGCAGTCGGCACCCGCCGCCCGAACACACCGACCAGGGCCAGCGCAAAGGCGATGTCCG
>JAPOYX010000041.1:0-9777 GCA_026706345.1 Gemmatimonadota bacterium
GGTCCGGCGGCTGTCGGAAGTGACGCCGGAGGACCAGTTCGATGGCCGGGGGACTGGTGGCGTGAAGCGGCGGCGCGAAGGCCATGGTGTCCAGCTGCGCCTTGACCGCCTCGATGATCCGCCGGTTGTTGTGGCCCGCGTTCACGGTGAAGATGCCCGATATGCCGTCGAGGATCCGGCGACCGTTTACGTCTTCGTACCAGACCCCGTCCGCTTTTCGGATGACGAGGGGGGCCTCGATGAAAGTCTCCATCTGGCGCAGGTCGAGGACGAGCCGCCGCAACGATTCGGGCGCTGTGAGCAGTTCGGTATTCATCAGGTTATCTCTTGAGCGCGGGCAAAGCGGGAGGCGTGCATGTCCGCCGCTGGAAAAACCGATCGGGGGAACCGTATAGCATGTGGCCGCCGACTAGTACAGCGTGTCGATGACGACGTCCGCCCCGGAATCACCGATGTTCACCCGGGGAATGATCCCCTCCATGTCCCCGGCCTGGGGGACGCCGGCGTTTCCGTCCAGGTCTATACGCGCCACGATGGTGACTTCACCGGTGAATGGCGGCCCCTGGACGGCCTGGTCCGCCCCGGTCAGTGTGTAGGCCATGGGAAACTGCAGGCCTCTGAATCGCTTGACGACCACGGGCGGTCCGCCCGCGCCCCGTCTCGCCATGACATACAGGGTCTCGGAGCCTCTGAGGCGCGCGAAGAGTTCCGGTGCGATGTCGATGGTTCCCGACACGCTCGCACCGTCTGCCGGGACCGCGGTGGGCTGTCCTTCCTCGAAGCTTCGGCCGGCCACCCGCTGGCCATCGATCGTCCGCTCTGCCTCCACTGCGGACCTTCCGGCCACCCGTCCGCCGTCTTCGGGCAAAGGACGCAGATTCTGGTCGCATCCGCACCAGAACAGCAGGCCCAGCAGGATCGGTTTCAGATGGAATGCGCGCATGGTCAAAAAGGGGTCCCGCTGCCGGGAAGGCTTCCATTTCATGGGTGTTTTTCCTGTTGCGATTACTCCGGATAGTCTAGGCGAACCCCCGGCCGTTGTCAACCTCTATGTACCTCGTCGTGAATGAAGAAAAACCCTTGACTTGCCCCTCACGGCAATCCTAACATGGATCTTTGCTACCGGTCACGGAACCGGGGCCAGCCGATACGGTTTAACAGGCGGGCGAGACGCCAGCGCCCATCTTCATCGCTGCGCCGCCCAGAGGTGGAACGGCCTGACCCGATTCCACCTTCCCATCGCGTCACACCGGGTTTTTTCCTCTCAACGGTTCCACGGAACCAGGACGGACGGGTTATGCCTCAGGGGACGATTTCCAGGTTGAACCAGACCAGGGGTTACGGGTTCATCAACACGCCGGAGAACGAGGACCTGTTCTTCCATCGATCCAACATCAAGAATGCACAGTTTTCGTTGCTGCAGGTCGGCGAGCGCGTGACCTATACCGTCCAGTTCACTTCCCGCGGCCCCCGGGCCGACCAGGTCCAGGTCCAGAATCAATCCACGAAACTCCAGGTAAACCTGGCTGTGAAGGACCTGCGGGTGTCCGCCGCTTTCTACACGGAAACCTTCGATTTCAAGGAGCGCACAAGCAATCCCGGTTATATCCTGCTCCAGCGGAACGCCCTGGTCCTGGGACTGAAGACCGACGAACTGCTCTGGTATCCGGATCCCGGGGAACAACCCGTCGAGGCGCTCGCTCGGGGCGTGGGTGTCGAACTGGTCCTGGAAACCTCGGATATCGATCAGTTCCATGCACGGATGCAACAGGCCGGTGCGACCATACACGAACCGCTGAAAGAACAGCCCTGGGGCGCCAGGGACTTCCGCATGCTGGATCCGGACGGCTACTACTGGCGGATCACGTCCCCCCGCGACCAGGACCCCGTCCACCCCGCTCACCCCGAAGAAGAGCCCGTGGAAGGAGAACCCGCGTGAGTTTTCTGGGTATCGATATCGGCGGAACGGGCATTAAAGGCGCGCCGGTCTGCCTGGAAACCGGAAAACTCGAGACGGAACGGTTCAGGATCGCCACCCCCAGGCCGGCCACCCCGAAGGACGTCATCAGGACCGCGGCGGAAATCGTCCGTCACTTCGACCTGCCGGGCCCCGTGGGATTCGGATTTCCGGCGGTGATCAAGAAAGGCACGGTGCGGACCGCCGCGAACATCGACCCTTCCTGGATCGGCGTCAACGCCGCCGAGCGCATGGCGAAGGCGACGGGCCGGCCGGTCGTGTTCGTGAACGACGCGGATGCCGCCGGCATCGCGGAAATGCGGTACGGTGCGGGCAGGGACAGGGACGGGGTGGTGGTTATCGCCACCCTGGGAACCGGCATCGGCACCTCCCTGTTCGTCGATGGCGCGCTCGTGCCCAGCACGGAATTCGGCCACATCGAGATGGAAGGACGCGTGGCGGAGAAGTATGCCGCGGAGAGCGTGCGGAAGGCGAAGGGACTGGGCTGGCTGGAATGGGGCGAACGCGTGAACGAATACCTCTGCAAGCTGGACGAGTTGATCCGCCCCGATCTGATCATCGTGGGCGGCGGCGCCAGCAACAAGTACGAGAAGTTCTCCCCGTGCTTCACCGTGGATACCGAGGTCGTGCCCGCCCGGCTGAGAAACCAGGCCGGGATCATCGGGGCGGCCCTCGCCGCGCAGACCGCCGCGTGACCGCGGGTTCGACGAAAGCATCGTTTATGTCCATTCTAACCAAGTCGAAGCTGTTTCCCATGTTGCCCGAGGATGTCCGCGGGCGCGTGACCGAAAGCCACCGTCTTTCACCGTCCAGCCGGCTCAAGAACAGGAAGCAGGCCGGGGAGTTCATCCTGGAACGGTGTTTCGTCTCGGTTTTTTCCGGAACGGAACTTCCCAGCATCCAGGAGGCGATAGACGGCAGGGCCGATCTTCCCGGTAATGGAAACCGGATAAGCACGGGACCGGGTATCGCCAGCATCTGGCTGAGCGACCTGCCGGAAGCCGTTCCCTGTCTCTTCGGCACCTTCGTCAAGCGCAGACCCACGCTGGTCGCCCGGAAGCACTGGGCGGCCCTGCTGGCCATGGAAGGGGAAGGGTTCCAGGGCGCCCGGGAGAACAACCGGATATCCCCGGCGGCTTTCCGCCTGGCCGACTGCATCGAGCGGGACGGTCCCGCCACGGGACAGGCGCTGCGCGATCGTCTCGCCGGATCGGCCTGCATGGACAGGCGAACCTTCCGCAGGGCTTTGCTGGAACTCGAAAAGCTGTGGCTGATCGTTCCCGGACGGACCGGCCGGCCTGGAAGGAACATCCATGACACGGCTTCATGCGTGTGGGAACTGACGAAGCGGTGGGTGCCCGACGACATCGAGCGGGAAGCCGCCTCCATGACCCGCCGGCACGCCATGCGCAGCCTGATCGTGGGCGCCGTGGACTCCGCGGGGGCCGTCGACGAGCAGGCGGTCTACCGATGGTTCGGCTGGCCCCGGTCCATGACGGGCGCCCTCATGAACGAAGCCCTGTCGGCTGCGGCGTGCTACCGGGTGGACGGTCCTAATCCAGTGATCATATCGAGCACGCTGGCCGAATCTGGCCAGGCGCGTAGCGGGGTTTTGCGCCCGCGGTAGCACGACCGGCCGCGGCGCATCCCCTGACCATCCTGCGATACGGTTTTCTTCCGTACGGACCTTGCGGGCGGCCTCCCCGACGGACCTTTCCGATTATGCGTCTTTACCACGATGACGACCAGGTCCGGCTCTGGCTGGGCGACGCGCGCGATATGGACCCGATTCCCGACAGGTGCGCCGGCCTGGTGCTGACCTGCCCGCCGTGGTGGGACGGCGGCGACTATGGTCACCCCGACCAGATCGGATTCGGCCAGACCTATCCCGACTTCCTGGCTTCCCTCTCCAGGGTGTGGGCGCACTGCCTCCGCTGCCTGATGCCCGGCAGGGCGATCGTCGTATGGATCGCCGACCTGCTCTGGCGGGAGGAGCCGGTCGCGCTGGTGGCGGACACGCACCGCGGCCTCCGGGAGGCCGGATTTCAGTACGAGGCCACCTGGTACTGGTTCGAGCCGGGGAAGAAACCGAGGAAGGAAGCGGCGGACGTTCGGCTGCCGCTGGGATGCCGGCCCAAGGTGCACGCCGAGACGATCCTGGTCTACCGGAAGCCCGGCGAACCCGGGCCGCCGGCGCCTGGCGTCATGGAGAAGAGCCGTGTGCCCGAGGAAGCATGGCAGGCGGGCCGACAGGCCGTATGGACGCCCGACGAAAACCTGGAAGACCCTTACAGGCGCTTGATCCGCCTCTGGTCATACGCGGGCGAAACGGTCCTGGATCCCTTTGCAGGCCAGGGAGCCATTGCCCTCGCCGCGCGGTCGCTGGAACGGCGCTGCGTCACGGTGGAGCTGAATCCCGAATCCTGCCGCCATATCGCCGCGCTCCTCGCGGCGCCTCACATGCCGTGTTCGGCCAGCAGGCGCCGCAGGTAGGCGACGGCCTTGGGCACCGCGGTCTCCTCGGCCTCGACGTCCTGTCCTTCATAGACGACCGACATCCAGCCGTTGAACCCGACGTTCTTCAGGATCCCGAGAATGCGGGGATAGTCCAGCCACACCTCTTCGCCGGACTGGACGCGGTAGAATTTCGCCCTGACGTGCACGGCGTGGGGCGCGCTTTTCTCCATGCTGCCATAGAAATCGTAGGCGGGGTCGGGGTCGCCTCTTCTGCCCGAGGCGCCCGGTGATCCGGCGTACTGGCCCGTGTCCAGTATGTGCGTGAAACCGGGGTGGTCCACCTGGTTCAGGATCCGTATGACGTCGTCGCCCGTGCGGGTCACGCAGCCGTGGTTGTGGTTGTGCAGTCCCACGGCGACGCCCCGCGAGGTCCCGTAGGCGACGACCTCCGAAATCGCATAGATCATGCGGGACCAGGTGACGTAGGCGGGCGTATCGTCCCGGTCCCACGCGGCGAAGATGCGCACCATCGGCACGTGCATCCGCGCGGCCACGTCGATCCAGTGGTTTACCATCTCGATTTCCGCGGAGATCTCCCCGGCCGGCTTCCCGAAGTTGTTGCTTATGCCCAGGTAGGAGATGGCCAGCCCCCGTTGCAGGCATCGCATGCGGACGTCCCCCAGATACGCGTCGTCCTCCGACGCCAGCGCCCTGGTATGGATGTCGATCCCGTCGAGTTCCAGCTCGCGCGCGCGATCGATGAACTCGAAGAGGTCCATGCGGCCTTCCTGCATGGCGTGGCCGTAGCTGAGGGACATGCACCCGAGTTTGATCACTTCGCGGATTCCTCTCTCCCGCCGGGCGGGTTGTTTTCGGCGCGGTTGTTGTCGGATTAGTCTTTGTCGTTGGGGTCGTCGCGGACCTGGCTGCCGTCGTCCTGGCTGGCGTCGTCGCGGTTGCCGCCGTCCTGGCCGCCGTCCATCGAGCAGGACTGCTCCAGGAAATAGACCATCACGTACTCTTCCGCCGTGCGCTTGGGGCCAGGCAGGTTTCGGATCCGCCGGGCATGGGCTTCGAGGTGGCGCTTGACGAAGAACAGGTAGAGCTGGGTGACGAAATCGGTCGCCGTGTGGTTGTAGAGATAGGTGGGCGACAACGAGAGCGTAGTGCCCATCCGGACGTCGGCGTCCGCCGCCGTGTTTTCCTGTCCCTTCAACAGCCTGTCGTTCAGCGATTCGAGTTCCTCGGTGGACACGCTGAAGAGAAACTCGCGAAAGGCCTGCAGTTCTTCCGGCGGACAGGTCTTCCGGGAGAAATAGTCGAGGAACCTGATGTCGCCGCCGGCGCGCATCAGGGCGAATATCTCGGACACGCCCATGAGGGTGCCCAGCTGCACGGTGGTCTGCCGCCGCGCTTCCCAGGTGGTCTCGAGGACGGGCAGGAAGGCTTCGATGCGCCGGGAGAACCGGTCTTCTCAGCGGTGGGTCAGGGCGGTGGCCGCCTTGGTGCGGACGGCGCGGCCGAGACTGTCGTCGCAGACAACGGCGATCAGCAGGGATTCGATTACCTTGTTGTGGATGCTCTGGCTGATCCGGCCGCCGATGGCGTCTTCCACGGCCGTGAAGTCGTCCCGGCCACCCAGCGCCTCCTGGGCCACCTGGTGCAGGAGACGGAACAGGTTGAGCCTGGCCATGACGTAAACCTGCCCGACCGCGGCCCGCATGGGAAGCAGCATGTCGACGGTGAAGAGCGTGGCGTTGGACAGCGCCTCGATGAGGGAAGCGGCATCCCGCCTCTGCTGGCCGAGGGACTGGCTCTCCAGCAGGGAAGGATAGGCGTTCATGACCTTCGCCAGGTCGCTCAACCGGGCGATGGCTTCGCAGATCGCCTGGTCGAGATGCGCGGCATCGGGATTCCTGCATTCCTTCAGCGAATCGGTGATGTCCCGGATCAGCCGCTTTTCGTCTTGCGTCAGGACGGGCGTATCGAGGGTGGTGGTGTCCAAGTGGTCTTGTTTACCCTTGTTACCCTGCGCGTGGGGTGCGCACTTGCTACTCCAGGTAGAAAACCTGTTCCAGCGGCACCATGTTCTCGTCGGCGTGCTTGCCGCCGAGGTTCTCGAAATAGGGTGCCATGAACTCCTGCCAGCGCGTGTTGACGTCCTTCTCGGCCATGGTGGCCAGCGCCTTCTCGAAATCCGGTGTCTCGCAGTAACCGAAGAGCAGCCCGTCCTCCCGCATGAACAGCGAGTAGTTGTGCCATCCCGCCTCGCGCAGGGCGTCCAGCATTTCGGGCCAGACTTCTTTGTGGTGCTTCTTGTAGCCTTCAATCATATCTTCCTTGACCTTCAAAATGAATGCTACCCGTTGCATGGTGATCTCCTTCAAGCTTCGTGCCTGTAACTGGCCTTTGCTATCACGCCTCGTATCTGAAACTCACCCTTCGTACTTGTAACTGACCTTCTCGATGTTCTCGTGGTCCGACCGCCGGGCCCGCTCGAGGGCATAGGACGAGACGGGGAAGTAGTAGTGGGTTTCGGAGCCGGCCGATATGAACCCCTCGGCGTAGGCGACGTTGGCCGCGCTGCCGAAGGCACCGTCCGACGTCTCGATGCGCTTGCGCGCGTATGCGCCGCCGTAGCCCTGGCTCACCAGGGCGTCCAGCGCCGCCAGCTTCTTGTCGACCACGTCCGTAATGTCGATGAAGACGTCGTTGTAATACCCGCCGCGGGCATCCCAAACGCTCCGCGGAAGACTCGCCGCGCCGCAGCCCCAGTAGAACACCTGCGCGACCTGGTGGGGCGGTCGCCGGTCGCCCGGGTCGACGGAACCGGCCAGGCCCAGCGCGAGCATCACGATGCGCCCGGCTACGGCGTGGGGGTTCCACGTGCCGCCGCCCTCGTCGGGGAAATGGGTGAGGATGACATCCGGCTTCAGCTCCCGCAGCAGGCTGGCGAGCTGGCGTACGATCGGCCGCTCCGGGAGAAGCACGGCATCGTCCGCCCCCATGAAATAGACGTCCTCCACGCCGAGGGCGCGGCACGCCGATTTCACTTCTTCCGCCTTCACGTCGGACCGTTCCGCCATCATCTGCTTCAGCGTTTCGCCCTCCGGCACCTCATCCGCGTGGAACATGTCGTCGCTGATCACCTTGTCGTGCACGCGGGCCCCGTGGGTCAGCACCACGCATCCCACCCAGTCGCCCCGCGCGGTGTGATGGGCCATGGCGCCGCCCGACTGGTCGAATATGTCGGCCGGATGCGCACCGATGGACAGAATGCGAAGCCCGTCACTCATGACGACACTCCCATATTTTGAGCTGGCGTAATCAAGGTGTTCGAACAGGTATGCGGAACGCTTGACTGTGGCCGATAGAAAGGCTTACTTGTCCCAGAATCACCGACGGACCGTATTGTCGGCAGACGACGAGGAGATCCGGTTTCCGGTGTTTCTGATTGTCAGTTAAATCGGAATATAGATGGTCCCACCTGCCCGTCAACAGGATTTTCCACAGGGCGTCCATGTTCGCGCGGCTTGGCTCACGCTGGAAAGCGGCCCGCCTGCTTTCCATTCCCGACTTCCGTAACCTCTGGATATCCAGCAGCATCTGGTGGCAGACGCGCTGGATGGACGAACTGATCGTCGGCTGGGTCGTGCTGGAGTTGACCGACTCGGCCGGCATGGTGGCCCTGGTCAGCTTCTGCCGCATGGGGCCGTTCATGCTCTTCGGCCCCTTCTTCAGCACGGTGGTCCGGTACGTGAGCTACCGGTGGCTGATCGTCAATGCGCAGTTCATCTACTGCATCGTCAACGGCCTTTTCTGGGCCCTCGCCTTCCTCGGCGATCTCGCCTTCTGGCACGTCGTCCTCGGATCCATCCTCATCGGCCTGGGCAGCGCCTACGACTGGTCCTGCCGCCGGGCGCTGATCCCGGACCTGGTGGGCAAGGACCGGACGACGGACGCCATGGTCCTGGAGACAGTGCCCCAGAACATCTCCCGGCTGATCGGCCCGCTCATGAGCGGCGTCCTGCTCGAGTTCGCCGGGACGAAGGGCGGCTTCCTGGCTCTCTTCCTCCTGCAGATCGTCCAGATCATCGTCATCGTCCGGCTCTCCGCCGCCACGGACCGGAAGGACCGCAAGAAAGGCCGGCTCGGCCCCCGGAAGGATCTGCTTCTCGCATACCGGTATGCCCGCCGGAATCCCCGGATCTCGGGCGTGCTGATCATCACCTTCCTCATGAACGCCTTCGCCTTTTCCTACCAGGTCCTGCTGCCCGTTTTCGTTCGGGACGTCCTCTTCCTCGGCCCCCTGGAACTGGGCATCCTGGGCGCAGGGGCCGGCATCGGGTCGATCCTGGGCATCGCTCTGATAGACCGGCTGGGACAGTACTACCGGGAAGGCATCGTCTTCACCGTCAGCTCCCTGCTCAACGCCGTGGCCACGATGATCTTCGCCCTCTCGGTCTCCTTCCCGCTATCCCTGGCCATGCTGATCCTGGTGGGCATCGGCCAGACCGGGTTCAGCATCATGCAGTCCTCGATCATCCTGCGCTCGTCCAGCGACGCCATGCGGGCCCGGGTCATGGGCCTGCTGGTACTCGCCATCGGCGGCGGTCCGCCGGGCCGGTTGATGGTCGGCGCGCTCGCCGGTATAGCCGGCGCGCCCCTGGCCCTTGCCTCGTGCGCCGGGATCGCGAGCCTGGGGGTCGTGGGCGTGTTGTGGCGGTTGGGCGGGATGAGACGGAACTGAGGGTCGGGGGGACGCGGATGGGGCCGCGGACCTGCTTCCGGTCGAGCGGCTTGGGGGGAATGCGGCGGAACTGAAGTTGCGGGTACCGGTACGGCGACCGCAGGCGACCGACGCAGCGGCGGAGTTGCGTTTCGCGCAGTCGGCCTGGCGGCCAGGAAGGCGCCAGGTGGCGCACCTACCGCAGCCAGCCCATCCGGTCCTTGCGCCACCCCAGCCGGTCGAGGTGGTTTGCCCGGATCGCCTCGATGTGGCGGGTGTGCAGGGCCTGCTTCTCCTCGGTCCACTGGTATTTTGCGAGCAGGTCAACGTCGAGTTCGACGCCCAGCCCGGACCCCTCGGGAACGCGGAGGCACCCGTCCTCGTACGGCATCTTGCCGCCCTTGATGACGTCGTCCACCCACTGGTTGTAGTGGGCATCCAGGCCGTGGAGCGACATGGGCATGGTCCCGTTTCCGTGTACGATGTGATAGGGAATGGTGTAGGGGAAGGCAAAGGCGGCGACGTGAAGGCGGATGGCCGTGCCCGGTCCCAGTTCATAGGCGCTGTGCATGCCCAGTTCCATGCCCATGAACCGGGCGGTGTCGTAGTACCG
>JAPOYX010000041.1:9787-55658 GCA_026706345.1 Gemmatimonadota bacterium
ACCGCTTGAGGGCCAGCGGCCCCGCGTAGGCGTCCGGCGCGGACACGTCGGCGGCCACGTGGCGGCGCATGACGCCCAGGTCCAGAGGCTGGTCCAGCGTCTCGTCGCCGTAACGGCCGGAAACATAAGCGCCGTAGGGACGGGGCGCCGCGTCACGCCGAAGCGGCGGCAGCCAGGCATGGGAGGAAATGGGAATACTGCTCATGAGCCGCAGGCGGTGGCCGGCGCGGAAGATGTTCTCGAACCGGCCGCCGACGGGTTCCTCGATCCATTCGATCCGGCAGTCCTCCACCCCCTGCATGAACCGCAGGGCTTCGCTCTCGCTCCACGACGCGTGGGGATCGACGCGGATATCCACGTCGAAGCCGGCCTCGTCGCGGATGTTGTGGACGAGCTCGATGTATCGATGGGGCTCGAAATCGCACATGGACAGCTTGATGATCCTGAAAGTCTCGTCCTCCATGAGCGACTTCACGTGGTGCGGATAGGTGTCGAAGGTCACCTCGTTCTCACCGTTCACGTCGGGGAAGCGGTACCAGGTATACGCCGCGATCGGGATCTTCGTGGCCACGGGCGTGTCCAGTTCGAATATTTCGCGCAGGTACCGGTAGAGGGGCTTGCCGGCGATCTTGCCGGCAAGGTCCCAGTAGGCCAGGCCCATCAATCCGCGGATTTCCGGATCGAAGGGGTTTTTACCCAGGACCCGGGAACGCAGCTCGTCGGCCTCGCTGGACAAACCTTCGGCTACGCCCACCAGGCCCTGGTCTGTTTCGAATTCGGCGAATGAGAACCCCTCAGCGGACCCGTCCCAGCGCTTCGTGCCCCGCCACGGCATCAGCACGCGGTAGGTGCGCACGTCCGTGATCTTCAGCCCGGCCGCGCGTCCGTCCTCGTTGATCCGGCCCTGGCGGGCCTTGATGTCCGCCACGTTCTCCCGGTCGAAGGCGGCGATGGCGTCTACGTCATACATGGCGGGCTCTCCTTTTCACGAGACCGGTCCCTTCTCGAATGGATTGAGCGTTTGCACGCCGAGCCGGCCGAAATCGCCGGTATGCCGGGTCACCACGGTCAACCGGTGAACCACGGCCGTAGCCGCGATCATGGCGTCTGTCATGCGGATGTCCCATCGGCGGTAAAGGAGCCTTCCCCACACGCGGAAGACGGCCGGGTCCATGGGGAGGATACGGTGGGTATCCACCAACTTGCCCAGCCAGGATTCCAGCTCCGCCGCCCCGGTGGCATCCTTTGCGCGGGTGAACTCGATACCCGTCTGGATTTCGCCGACGGTCACGGCGGAAAGGTACACCTGGTCCGGGGCCACGTCTGCAAACCACGCCAGCGCACCGCGGGGGGGCTGATTTCTGCGAAGTTCCGATACGACGTCGGTATCCAGGAGATACATGGGTTATTCCACGCCCGCCGCACCGCTCGTTCGGCGCTTTTCACGCAGTGGCGTCAGGGCGTCGGTGCGCGCTTCCGGCGACAGCAGCAGATCTTTCAGGCCGGACCTGGCCGAATGCTTCATCCTTTCCCACTCTTCGATGGAAACCAGGACGGCCGTTTTCACGCCCCGCTTGGTCACGACCTGCGGGCCCGCGGACCGGCTGGTTTCGAGCAGTTCGCTGAACTTCGCCTTCGCTTCCTGGACCTGCCATTCCCTGTCCATGAAGCCTCCTGACTGGAGATTAAGGTTTCTCGCTGGATCAGAGCGTGCGTTATCTAACTAGTCAGATAACTAGTTATAACAAGAAAGTCAAGATAAAATCGTAAAAACCTGCGCAGAAAGACGGGCGGCGTCCATCCCGATTCGATCGGACTTATCCCTTGCCTTGTCCATTCTGCGGGGTTTAATTCGATGCTACGTACATTCGGAACATGCGCGCCTTGTACGTGATTTTATACCTCACATTCGGAATACGTAATGACCACCGATACAATCCCCCTGGGCGGCCACGCCGCGGACCAGGCGCAGATCCAGGAATGGGTAGATACATTCAACCGCCAGGGTTTTCTCTTCCTGGAGAACGTGCTGCCGCCCGACTGGTGCGAAGCCCTGCGCGGGGACCTGGACTACGGCCTGCGGGAGAACCCGAACGGGCTGAATTCGGTCAGCGAGCACATGGCGCTGTGCCACCGCATGTTCGAGTTCAGCGAGACGAACCGCCGCCTCTTCGACCTGGAGCCCATCGTCGGTTTCGCCGAGGTGCTGGTGGCCGAGAACTGCCACGTCATCCACAACAACTCCTTCGTCACCCGGACCGGCGGATCCTTCCGGTGGCACCAGGACGACGCGCCCCATTTCCTGGTAACGGACGGCGAGACGCCCGCGAATATCCAGCTCCCGGTCCTCTTCTTCACCTGCAACTACTACCTCACCGACGTCACCGAACCCGAACACGGCGGCACGGAAGTCATCCCGGGTTCCCACCTCTTCGGACGCCCCTGTCCCGATTCGCTCGAGGGCACCGAGTGGGAGGACCGGATCCATTACAATCTCGGTCCGGCGGGTAGCGTGGTCATGTTCAACAACCAGGTCTGGCACCGGGGCGGGCCGAACCGGAGCGGCCGTACGCGGTACATCACCCAGATCACCTACGCCAGGCGCGTAATCGGCCACAAGTACTACCCCTTCATCAACTACACCATGCCCGAGCACGTGTACCGTGACGCCGATCCCCGCCAGAAACGCCTGTTCGGGTTCCTGGAACACGGCGCGTACGGGTGACGGCGCGCCACATCTGACAGGAGACTTCAATGAGCACCATCAGGCAGTCCATCTGTTTCGGCTGTTTCAACCGGGGCGGCCTAACCCCGGAATCGCTTATCCGGGCAGCGGCGCGTATGGGCTACGCGTCCGTCGAGATGCTGCCGGAGGAGCACTGGGACCAGGTGCGCGACGCGGGCATGGACATCGCCATCGTCGTGGGCCATGCTTCCCTGCCCGACGGGTTGAACAAACGGGAGAACCACGACCGTATCGAGGACGAACTGCTGGCCAACATGGACCAGGCCGTAGCGTACGACATTCCGAGCCTGATCTGCTTCTCGGGCAACCGGGAGGGCAAGTCGGACGACGAAGGACGCGACAACTGCATCGAGGGCCTGCTACGGGTGTCGAAGGCCGCCGAGGAGAAAGGCGTTACCCTGTGCATGGAACTGCTCAACAGCAAGGTGAACCACCCGGACTACCAGTGTGATTACACGGACTGGGGCGTATCGGTCTGCGAGGGCGTCGGCTCGCCGCGGGTCAAGCTGCTCTATGACATCTACCACATGCAGATCATGGAAGGCGACCTGATCCGGACCATCCGGGACAACATCGCGCACATCGGCCACTTCCACACGGCGGGCAACCCCGGCCGGAACGATCTCGACGAGACCCAGGAGATCTACTACCCGCCCGTCATGCGCGCCATCGCCGAGTCCGGGTACACGGGCTTCGTGGGCCACGAGTTCGTGCCCCTGGGCGACCCGCTGGCGGCGATGCAGGCGGCCTATGACACGTGCAATGTGTGAACGACGTTCTGGTTGACTCGTGACTGAATTACCTTGTTGGAATGAAGTGCAAAACCAAACTGATGATGGCTGTTATAATCGCGACAGTTGGTCCGAGTAATTTGAAAAAGAAATCCGAATACCCCGTTAACCTGCTTATCCTACTTTCAAAATCTCTGTTGATGGCTTCCTGTTTCTCTCGATATGAAAGCATCTCCGCATCATCGAATAGGGTTCTCGATTCTTGATTTTGATCGGCGGGTACCGAATCTACCGTCTCTTTCTTTGGTCTAATGCTCATCGTTGGCTTTCTCGATCAGGGATATGTAGTAGTTCTTGATAAGGTCATTTGGAATAATCGAGCCGGTTCCGTACTTATGATATGTAATATCCCAAGGACTACCCTTTTTATGTGTAATGGCCGACAAGGTCGCACCGGGAGTATCCTTGTATATGTCTAGCACCGCTCGAATGATATCCAGTTGTTCATCCGAAAAACCGAAACTCACATCCTGTGTATCGTCTGTTATGGGGTTTCTGCCGAAGCGCTTATACGTGAAATACACACTTGGCACAACCGGCCCGTAAGTCCATGCTTCCACCGGTTCACCGATCAACGGCTCGCTGTGAATTCCTAACACCCAACCATGAGAAAGGTACACGAGTTTGAGTACCTGCATAGGATCGGTTGGTATGTTAATCGCAGACCTTTCGAAAAGAATCTGTTCTGATACGAGCATAGCAGGCATTGCAGTCAATTTGATCACCTCTTTTCGACTGTATGATTCATTCACGTGGGTTAGTTTCTCCCGCATAAAAGCATTAGTCGTGAGTTACCAAGAAAAACTCGCACTTTGCCGGATATCAAAACTAATCAACTATCAAATCGTAAATCAAATTCATAGAAAAGGAAGCGCTCCATGATTGTCGATACCCACGTACACGTCTGGGAGATCGACCCGCCCCGGTACCCGGTGGGGCCCACCGCGCCGACATGGACGGCGGAGCCGGACGAGCCCGGTACGGCCGACGAGTTGATCGAGGACATGGACGCCAACGGCGTGGACGCGAGCGTGCTGGTGCAGACGTCGTGGTCGACGTGGGACAACGGGTACATGTCCGATTCCGTGGCCCGGTTTCCGGACCGGTTCGTGGGGCACGGCCTGATCGACCCGCAGGATACCGAAGGGAACGCGGAGCAGGTCCGGCATTGGATGGAGGATCGAGGGCTGGTCGGTTTCCGTTTCCACCCATTCTACTATCCGGACGAGCAAATACTCGTGGCTGAAGGCAACCGGGCCATGTGGGAGGAACTCGCCGTGCGCGACGCGGTGGTCCAGTTCCACATGAAGCCATGGAATTCGCCCCAGATCGACGAGATTGCCCGGCGCCATCCGGCCATGACGCTGATCATCGACCACATGGGATATCCCGATCCGGAAACCGGGATGGAGGTTTTCCAGCCGATTCTCGACCTCGCCCGGCACGAGCGGATGTTCGTGAAGATCTCGGACGTGAAGGGGCGGTCGCGGGAACCCTTCCCCTTCCTTGACATGCACCCTTTTGTCCGCGCACTCCTGAACGCCTTCGGGGTGAAACGGGCCATGTGGGGCACAGGGTACCCGGGTCATCACCGGGTGAAGCACAACTGGCTGTCGCTGGCCGACGAGCTTCGGCTGGTCCGGGAGGGGTACGACTTTCTGACCGACGACCAGAAAGACCGGTTGCTGGGGGGTACGGCGGAGGAGGTGTGGGGGTTGGGGTGATTTCCCCAAAGAGAACGAATGTTTTACGTTCTAAATAGGAATACCGATTTGATGGATTATGAGGAAAAACAACACGTTCAAGATATCATTGATATTGCAATAGCGAGTATTGCGATTGAACAATGGAAACGATTAGCAGGGATCGTGCGGGATACGGATGACCGTTTCTATGCACTTTTTTCTGTAGAGAAGGCCTTAGATTCACTAAGACGACTACGATTAGATGGTATTCCAGATTACAACGACTGGGATGCTTTGTTTTACCTGACCTGGTTTCAACCAAATCAGATCAACATTGCATATGAGGTGCTAAGCGGATTAGAGAATAACCTGTCATATGAGGACGAACAGGGTTGTGGATGGAATGGGAATCTGTTTGGACTATGCGACGGAAAACTCCGTATAGTTGATTTCGGCTGTGGTGCTCTTGCTATGGTATTCGCTTTAGCTGTCGTCGCTGCGAATGCGCTGTCTAAAGGTTCTAAAGTAACGTCCATCACTGTCGACTGCGTAGATAAGAGCCCGGCCATGGTCCGCATAGGGCAGAAAGCCTGGTATCGGTTCGTCGACAGTTTAAAAACTAGACATCCAGATCATCCGATGTGTAACATTTTCAGTTCAATAGAGTTGCATCTTCACAACCATATAAACTCTCTCCAAGACTCACCTACTTTGGTACCGTGCTTTGTATCTGCGATACATTGCGCCTATTCAGATAACGTAGCAGACGTCGCACACGATATGTCGGTTATTTTGGATCGATTTAAACCTGTGGCTGTTTTCCTTACGACTCATAAGAAAAAGGAAGAAGTCTTAGATGAACTTTCCCTTGGGATCGATAACAAAGACTATGATCCATTACTAACAATTGGTCGAGTAGATCCGTTCTTTAGGGGCAATCTGCCAGAAACTACAAAATTGAGAAAAGAGCTTTCGAAGCACTTATTGAAGCCACACGATTGGCTAACCAAATCGGGAGTCGACGGGGGTTTTATACGTGATTACCTTAGTTCTTGGTCTGTAAAGTGGACATCTCCTAAAGGTTATACTTTTCACGTTTACTTACGGAAAAATATACACTGATTGAATGACCATATTGTAATCCAAATAACTTCATCGACAATCATCTGTGCCTCAAATCACAGAAGTTGTGTTTAAAGACGATGTATTAATCTCAAGCAACCCAATATCTCTAGTTTTGACTCGAATAATACAGCTAGGTCAGGCTTTGATTTTCTACACACCTGCAAAAGATATCCTAACTCGTGCCTCTGGATTCATGGATGCCTACGACTTTACACTGAATCCATACAGCGGGTGCTCATTCGGTTGTACATACTGCTACGCTGCTTTTTTTAGTAGGAAAGCAGACGAGCGGGATAGCTGGGGTAAATGGGTTAAAATCAAATCCAACGCTGTCGAATTACTATCGGATAAACTTAAGAATAAACCTGGATTTATTGATGATAAAGTGATCTACATGAGCAGCGTGACCGATCCATATCAACCAATCGAGCGAAAAATCGAACTAACTCGTGGTTTACTTAAGATTATGGCTGGTCTTTCATCCCATGAGGCTGACGGTCAGTTGTTTCTGATACAGGATGGACCACAGCATAAAACAGACCCCAAACCCAAATTGGTTGTACAAACCCGAAGCCCCGACGTAGTTCGAGACTGCGACCTGTTCCAGAAAATCGAAGACAACGGAGGTCGCGTCCGGGTGAACATGACGGTTACGACAGATGACGAGGATGTTCGGCGTACGTTCGAGCCGTTCTGTCCGTCAAACACGGTTCGACTACGAGCGATCTCTGAAGTTCAGAGTTCGGGTGTTGATACATGCATAACAATGACACCGCTCTTGCTTGTGAAAGAGGCGGATAACTTCGCGGAACAGCTTCTAGATACAGGTGTCAAAAGGTTCATCATACAACCTTTTCACTTTCAAAAAGGGAAGTTCGTTGCTGCTACGAGAGATCAAGCGTTCGACCTCATGGCGGAAAAACTCGATACAGATAGAGCACAGTTCGGTAAGGCATATCTCGAACATTACCGAACGGTAAAGGATGTCCTTCAGGATCGACTTCCCAATCTCGGCGAGGGCAAGGGTGGTTTCGCGCCGCCATTCTGATCTCCCGGTTAGGCGTTTTTCCGGTTTCCTACCCGAAGAAAGGCTAGATCTCGTACCTCTAGACGAACTTCTTGAACTAAAGCTCGATACGGATGGGCCGGGTTTCGACTATTTCGATTAACATTGTGATAAACTGGGTATCGCTGGCCTGTTCCGGATCGACTAACCACAGCCAGCCATTCCCGGGAACTAGTTGTACGAAACACGTCGGGCTTTCCCGGAAGGAGACACGAAATGGGCGCAACCTATGTTACGGTAAGAATCACCAATCCCGGAGATCCGGAACGGCACTGGGAGGGGCTTTTTCTGGTCGACACCGGGGCGACCGATACACTCGTCCCAAGACCACATCTGGAAGCCATAGGTCTCCGGCCCAAAGGCCAACGGACGTACCAGTTGGCCGATGGCAGCGATCTGGTCATGGACGTCACCACGGCGGACATAGGATTCATGGGTGAACACGTAGGCGGGACCGTGCTATTCGGTGAGCCTGGTGCGGAGCCGCTTCTGGGCGTTACCGCGCTGGAATCCGTCGGTATCGAGGTAGACCCGCTGAACCAGCAGTTGAAACGGCTTCCCGCCGTACGACTGAAGACCGTAGCGTAAGGAAAAGGATCATCATGGTCATCGACATTCACGCCCACGTATTCCGCTGGCCGGTGCTGAAGAAACGCAACAACGGCCTGCCCATGATGTCGGCCGAAGAGCAGGTCCGGCGCATGGACGAGAAGGGGATCGACAAGGCGGTGATCCTGCCGCTCACGTCCGCCGAGGTGATCGGGGAACCCCAGAGCATGGGCGAGGTCTTCGACATCTGCCGGCTCTACCCCGGGCGGTTCATCCCTTTCTGCGATTTCGACGTGCGCAGGTGCGACCTGGACAGCGTGGACGCGTTCCGCGATGTGCTGGATCAGTACGTGGCCCGCGGGGTCAGGGGCGTGGGGGAACTGACCTGCCGGGTGTACTGGGACGATCCCCGGCTCTGGAATCTCTTCGCCGCCTGCGAGGACCTGGGTCTGCCCGTGACCTTTCACACTTCTCCTCCTGAAGTGATTACCTACGGACTGATCGACGAACTGGGCTTTCCACGGTTCGAAAAGGCCCTTCAGCGGTTTCCGAACCTGCGCTTCTTCGGCCACAGCGCCTCCTTCTGGAGCGAGATCAGCGGCGACCTGACGGCCGACCGGAAGGAAGGCTATCCCAGGACGCCCGTGGCGCCCGGCGGAACCTTGCACCGGCTGTTCAGGACCTATCCCAACCTGTGCGGCGATCTGTCGGCGGGCTCCGGTTTCAATGCCCTGACCCGCGACCCGGCCTTCACCTTCGAGTTCCTGGACGAGTTCCAGGACCGCCTGTTGCTCGGACTCGATCACACGGACGCCGAGCTCGATTTCCAGCATATCGAATGGCTTCGCGCCCGGCGGGACGAGGGGCACATCGCTCCCGAGGTGTGCGAGAAGATCCTCTGGCGCAACGCCGACCGGATCCTTGGACTAGGCATCGCGAACGGGGACTGAACCGCGGACGCTATGGCCGAATGATCACCGGAGCGAGATGGGTGCCCTCGGACAGCGCCGAGATGGGTGCCCTGGGGCGGCGTGCCGTAATGGCCTGATTACCGGATCGCGCGATTAATCATTTACACGCACCGGCATAAAGACCACATTAAGCACATCTCCGTTTAACAATCCATCCGGAAAACTCATTCGAGGCAGCCATGAGCGATGCTCAGAGGGACGCCCGATCCGATTCCTTCGGGGAAGAGACCGAACTCAAGCGGGACCTGGGACCGGTCACGGCGACGACCGTAATTATCGGTGGGATCGTCGGTTCCGGCATCTTCGCGGGTCCCGCCATCGTGGCCGGATACGTGGGTACTTCCGGCTGGAACCTCCTGGTCTGGGTCATCTGCGCCTTCATGGCCTTCTGCGGCGCGTTGACTTTCGCCGAACTGGGCGGCATGATGCCGCGTTCGGGCGGCCTGTACGTATTTCTGAAGGAAGCCTACGGGCGGCTGTGGGGGTTTCTCTTCGGGTGGACCTCGCTCCTGGTCATACGTCCCTGCGACCTGGCGGCCATCTCCATCGTATTTTCCACCTACCTGGGTTATTTCGTCAGCCAGTACAGTCCATACCCGGACTGGGCCATGCGGGGCGTGGCAATTATCGCCCTGATCATCCTGGCCTTCATCAATTACCTGGGCGTGCGGTTCGGGGGACTCGTTCAGAACCTGTCCTCCTTCCTCAAGGTGGGCGGGTTGCTTCTCATGGTCGCCCTTGCCTTCGGGATCACGCCCGACACGAGTAATTTCCAACCGGTCTGGCCTTCCGATTCCACCCTCACGATCGGGTTCCTCAGCATGGTCAGCCTCGGCATGATGGCATCCTTCGGCGCCTACGACGGGTGGGACGGGTCGACCTACGTGGCGGAGGAGATCAAGAATCCGAGACGATGGGTGCCCCTGTCCATCATACTGGGTCTCGCCATCACCACCGTCGTCTACCTGCTCGTGAATAGCGCCTACCTGCTGGTGCTTTCCAACACGGGCGTCGCCCAGAGCGAACGCGTCGCATCCGAGACCATGCAATTGCTCGTCGGACCGATCGGAGCAGCTTTCATCGCCGCAACCGCCATGATCTCCACCTTCGGCACCGTGAACGCCGGCATGCTGACCGGACCGCGCGTCTTCTTCGCCATGGCCCGCGAGAAGATGTTCTTCTCTTGGGTAGCGCGCGTGCACCCGCGCTACCGAACGCCTGCCAACGCCGTCGTGTTCCTGGCCGTCGTGGGCATCCTCAATATCATCTTTCTGGGCGACTGGGGCGCCATCATCGCGGCGCGGACCGGCTCCCTGTGGCTATTCTACATCACGACCACCTTCAGCGTGTTCATCTTCCGGCGCACCCGTCCCGACGTGCCCCGGCCCTACCGCACCCTCGGGTATCCCGTCACGCCCGCGATCTTCGTGCTCATCGGCGTGATCTTCTTCGTGTCCATCGTCATCAGCGATCCCGGAAATACCCTGATCGGGCTGACCATCACCTCGTTGGGCATCCCGGCGTATTGGCTGTGGATGCGGAACAAGCGGAACGAGGAGTCCGGTGAAGGATCGGATGAAGGATCGCATGAGGAATCGGGTGAAGACAGTTGATTCCGGTCCCGGCAACCTTCCCGTTCATCACTCACTGAGACCATATTTTAACAAGAATCGAAACTACGCCGGCCAGAATCGAAGCAACGCCGGCCAACAGGACCGCGAGCAAGGTAAAGCCCACCCTTTCTATTGTTCCCAATCTCCTGTCGATTTGCTCGACTATCCCCTCGAGTCGGCTTATCCTGCCTTCATGGTTCAAAGATTCCGACATGGATGTCCCCGCCTTTCTTCCTGAGTGCCCTATTCAAGATCCTTCAGCGCAGGATGAATCCCGCCGCGCTCCGGCACAGTTTTGACCCTCTATTCGAATTAGTGTGATCGACGGCCCGAATCTCGTAAACCAAATACTTGCGCCATGTCCAACAGGTAATATTTACTAAAATGATCAAGATTGTAATTTTTCTATTGACGCCCCTTTCCGGCCCCGGTATACTGGAAGTTCGTTTTCAATAAATCATGGTCAGACTTACCTGCCAGACGCACCTCGAACGGGAACAAAATGGCAAAAGCGGTCCGTAGACCCCGGCGCGAACAACCGGAACCCACCTGGGACCTGGTCCGGAAGCGCAACTACGTGGAACGGCTCAAGCACGAGAAGGCGCCCATGGAGGTCATTAACGACCTGCCGGAGCTGATCGACCGGGGCTACGAGGAGATATCGGAGGAGGACGTGGTACGCCTGCAGTGGTACGGGCTGTATCATGACAAGCCCAAGGTGGGCCATTTCATGATGCGGGTCAAGCTGCCGGGCGGACGGCTCACGCCCCACAAACTGCGCACCATCGGCCGGGTCTCCCAGGACTTCGGCGGCGACTACGGCGAGCTGACCACGCGCCAGAACATCCAGCTTCACGGCATGAAACTGAACGACCTGCCCCGGATCTTCGAAACGCTGAACGACGCGGGGCTGTCCACGAGCGGGGGATGCGGCGACACCGTGCGGAACATCACGGGCTGCCCCGTGGCTGGTCTGGCCGCCGACGAACTCTTCAACGCCCGACCGGTCATCGAGGCAGTCGCCGATTTCTTCTACGGGAACCCCGATTACTGCGACCTGCCGCGCAAGCACAAGATCACCATCTCCTGCTGCCCCCTCCAGTGCAACGCGCCCGAGATCAACTGCATCAGCCTGATAGGGATCAAGCAAGCAGACAACCCCGGATTCGCCGTACGCATCGGCGGCGGACTGTCCACCTGGCCGCGGCTTTCGAGCGACCTGGGCGTCTTCGTGCCCGTGGACGACGTGATCCCGGTACTGCGCGCCATCATCGACGTGTGGAAGGAAGACCTCAAGTACCGCATGTCCCGCGTGAAGGCCCGGCTGAAGTTCATGGTCGCCGACCTGGGCGTCGAAGCCTACCGCGAGCGCGTGGAAACCCGCCTGGGATACCGGCTGGACGATGGCGAGGCACCCGCGCCGCCCGAGGTGGAGCACGACCACACGGGCATACACGAACAGGTGCAGAAAGGATTGTACTACGCCGGCTTTCCGGTGTTCCTGGGACTGTGCACCGGCACGCAGATGATCCAGCTGGCCGACCTGGCCGAGGGCTACGGGGGCGAATTCCGCTTGACCCGCCGCCAGAACGTCATTCTCACGGACATCCCCGAAGACAAGCTCGAATCGGTCACCACTGCGGTGGCCGACATCAGTTTTCCCATGGAGGTCAACGATCTGCGCGGCACCAGCATCGCCTGCACCGGCGAGCCTTTCTGCAACTATTCGGTCGGGGAGACCAAGACCAAGATGGCGGAGATCGTGGAACACATGGAGCGGGTCTTCGGCGACCAGGCGAGGGGGCTGCGGCTGAACCTCGACGGTTGTCCCCACGCCTGCGCCCACCATTGGATCGGCGATATAGGGTTCCAGGCCACGACGCTCCGCGAACGGGGCGAGGGCGGCGAGCGGCTGCGGGGATACGACCTGTTCCTCCGCGGCGGCCTGAGCGGACAGGCCGGCATCGGCCAGCCCGTGCTCCGGCGCGTGCCAGCGGAGTCCGTCCATCTCTATACCGAACGGCTGTTCGGCGCTTACCTTGATCAGAAAACGGACGACGAGACCATACAGCGATTCTTTCACCGCCACAGCGATGACGAGTTGACCGCGATTGCCACGGGAAACGAAGTCGTTGCATTAGCAACAGGAGAGGAATGAGCACCATGGACCGCCTGGAACACCCGGACCGCCTGAACCACTCGGCTCACCCGGACCGCCCGGACCATCCCGGCCGCGACTTCCTGGATGAGTTCGAAGCCGGACAATTGGCCATCGAGTTCGACGGGGAATCCCCCGAAGCCGTGATCGAATGGGCCCTGGACCGCTGGGGCCGGCGCGCCGGACTGTGTACGAGTTTCCAGGCGGAGGGGATGGTCCTGCTCGACATGGCCTGGCAGATCGATCCGAACATCCACGTCTTTACGGTGGACACGGGGCGGCTGCACCAGGAGACCTACGATTTCATTGACAAGGTCCGCGACCACTACGACATCGATATACAGGTGTATTTCCCCGACCTGCTCCAGGTGGAAAACATGGTGGGCGCCCACGGCGTGAACCTGTTCTACAAGTCGGTGGAATCGCGGTTCAAGTGCTGCAACGTGCGCAAGGTGGAACCGATCCGGCGGGCCCTGGAGGGACTGGACGGGTGGTTCACCGGGCTTCGGCGCGACCAGTGGGCGAGCCGGGCGAACATCCGCAAGATCGAGATCGACCACGACCACGGCGGACTGGCGAAGATCAGCCCCCTGGCGGACTGGACCCAGGAAGAGGTCTGGGACTACATCGAGCTCTATGACGTCCCGAAGCATCCCCTCTACGAACAGGGCTATACCAGCATCGGCTGCATGCCGTGCACGCGGGTCACGAAGCCCGGTGAAGATTCGCGCGCGGGACGCTGGTGGTGGGAAAAGAACGCGCCCAAGGAATGCGGCATGCACTGCCCGGTGGAGACCGGCGGTTTCGAGCACGAGATGGAAGCGCTGGTGGCGGAGGAGGTGGAAAAATGAGCAACGCGGCTATCCTCTACCTGCGCCTGTTGCGCAGGATCGTCCGTGAATCCGCCTGCCGGCTCGGCGGGGCCGAGGAATCCTTCCTGGCCGCGGGGTTTTCCGCAAGCGACACCTTGGCGTCACCACGACCCGTGGGACACGACAAACAGCGCACGCCGCCCGTGGTGTGCGGCGGAGCGGTCGAAAGGGACAACCGTGCCGGGTCGTGACGGCGGCGTCCCGCGGTTCGACGAACAGGACCGGGAACTGCTGCTGGAAGAGCTGGACGGATTTACCGCGTCCCTGCCGGACGAGGATGCCAGGATCCCCTATCTCGCCCTGCGGCGGGACATCGAAACAGGGCAGGTTTCCCCGGAAAACGTCCCCAGCCTCGAGAACATCCTCGAACTCACCCTGCAGTCCGGCCGCGTGCGACGACGCCAGAGCGCCGTGGCCGAGAAGCGGCTCCTCCGGCTGTTCAACGGCACGCCCCGGGGAACGGCCGTCAAGCAGGCCGTCGCGGAGACCAACGAAGCCCTGGCCTCCCTGAAGGGCCAGGTCATCGACACCGTTTCCTTCGCCCCGGGTACGCCGGGCGCCTACCGGCTCCTCATCGACACGGAAGCGTGCCGGGTCGATCTCGAAATCACCCGCCGGGGCGTGTCGGTCAAGAACGTCGAGATCGGTATCTGAAAAACGTATATTAGCCTTCAGGCAGGCGATCGATCCTCTCCTCCATGCATCATTTCTCCGGAACGGATGCCCATGGGCTACCCGCGCATCGATGGCCGAAGGGTGCAGGTTGAATCGCTGGCGGACCGGGCAAGCAAGCATCATATCGACGACATTCGCGTCGATCCCGATGGTCAGCTGCCCCCGGCTACATCCCGCCAGACCAGCCAGATCGGGACGATAGCGGACCGCATGCGCGATGCCCGTTCCAGGGGTGCGTCCGTCATGCTGGCCTACGGCGCGCACCTCGTGAAGAACGGGCTCGCCCCCGTGGTCACGCGCATGATGGAAGACGGCTGGGTCACCCACCTGGCCACCAACGGCGCGGGCGTTATCCACGACTGGGAATACGCCTTCCACGGAAGATCCGAGGAGGACGTACGCGACCATGTCGCCCGGGGGCGTTTCGGCACGTGGGACGAGACCGGCCGGCATACGGCGCTGGCCGTACTGGCCGGCACGGCGGACGGCCTGGGTTACGGGGAGTCGGTGGGCCGGATGATCGTCGAGGACGGGTACCATATTCCCGACCCGGCCGCACTTCGGCAGGCGCTCGTGGACTGGTCCGCCGATCCCGCGGACGACGAGGCCATGCCCGCCCGCGCCGACCTCCTGCAGACGATCGTGCGCCACGGAATCGCACCGGGCCGCCACGCCGTCGAACATCCCCACAAGCAACATTCACTGACCGGGAATGCCTGTCGCCTGGGCGTGCCGCTCACCGTGCATCCCGGTATCGGGTACGACATCGTCTATACCCATCCCCTGGCCGGCGGCGGCGCCTATGGGCGAGGGGGGATGATCGATTTCCAGGTTTTCGCCGAGGGCGTATCGCGCATCGACGGCGGCGTGTTCCTGTCTGTCGGCTCCTCGATCATGGCGCCCCAGGTCTTCGAAAAGTCCGTCTCGATCGCCAACAACCTGCGGAGGCAGGACGGGCTCGGTCCCGTGCGCCCCTTCATCGCGGTGAACGACCTCACGGAGGAGGACTGGGACTGGAACGCCGGGGAGCCGCCAATGGACGACCCGGCCTACTACAACCGCATGGGCAAGAGTTTCAGCCGCATGGGGGGCGAGCTGATCTACGTCGCGGCCGACAATCGGCTGTTCATCCCCCACCTGTGCCGAATTTTGACCTCGTAAAAGGAGACCGAAATGGAAGCCTGGATCTTCGTCCACAACCCCCTCGAACGGTACATTTCCGACTACAAGCGGATCTTCGACGCGTGGCAGGACGGGGGCGTCACCGGCATCGTGGTGGGCTATCTCCACTTCGAACGGGACGACGGCACGAGGATGCCGGTTTTTGGCAGCGATCCCGCCGTATACCGGTCCTTCGGCGTCGATCCGCCTGGCGATACGCCCCGCGATCCCGAGAAGGAACGTCTCTTCGCGGCCATGCTCGACGACGCCAGGGAAAGGGGCTGGCACATCATCACCTTCGGTGCGGGCCTCGGCGGGGGACGCCTTCCCGTAGAGGAAGATCCATACGGAGCGATCAGCCACGCCGCGACGGTCCAGGATGCCATGAACGCCCTGCCCCAGGCCCATGGCTTCCTCATCGACGGGCCGGGTGAGCAGCACTACGAACTCGCCTTCCACCACGGGGGAGAGCTTTTCGAGATCCGCCCCGGCGAGGACGAGCGCTTCGCCGCCCTGGGGTACGACATGGACCGCCTCCAGCGGGGGATCGAACACCTGTGGGACCGGTTCCACCAGCTCACCCCGGCCGAGGTGCGGTACCGCGCACCGGGCGGCATGCTCGCCGGGATGCAGCTCTTTGACATTAACGAGGACGCCCTCTACTGGCTTCGCGCCCGCCGCGAAGTGGCCCTCGGCTTCATGGCCGCCACGGCCGAACAGGTCGGCAAGCTCAACCGGAAAGTGGAACTCGGCGGCATCCCGCGCACGGCGGCCTTCTCCTCACTGACCTGCCAGGACTACCACGCCATGGCCTCCTGGTTCGACTTCATCTTCCCCAAGCACTACTACTGGCACCGGGGGTTCGACGGCATGTACGGGACGGTCTCCCGCTGGGTCCAGCGGCTGCGGAAGTGGAACCCGTCGCTTACCGAGGAGGACGCCTTCGACGTGGTGAAACTGCTCTTCGGCATCGACCTGCCGGGCGTGCGCACCCTCATGGACATGGAAATGGGGTTTCCCGAGGAGTTCTTCTCCACTATCGTGTACGGGGAGACCCGCCGCGCCCTGGAGGCCATCGGAGATACGGACAAGTGCATCTGCTGGGTCTCCACGGGGCGCGCGCCGCACGCGGGCGACGCCATGCCGGCACGGGACCTGGCCGGTATCCTGAACGCCTCCAGGGAAGCCGGGCTGAAGCGGTTCCTCTTCCATCCCGACCCCGATATCGGCGCGGCCGAGTGGCACATCCTCACCAATTTCTGCGGCAACCCCTGGCAGGAGTCCAACGACGCGGTGTACTGGCCGCCCGATACGCCGAGGCTTGATTCCTTCAGTCACGGGCGCAAGCCGACACGGACGGATTAGACGCAGCGTGGAGCGGCGCCGGGCAGGTCAGGTAGTCGACGCAGACCGACCAGGCACAGCGCGGCGCGGGGCAGGTAGACGCAGACCTGCCAGCAGTCGCGTGTTCGGACGCTCTGGATTGATGCGAACCGACCTGTCCGCACGAAACGTTAAGGGACCACCGGTATGGCGCTTTCGGATTTCACGGGGCCGGACTACATCAATGCGTGGACGGAGGACCTGGATCAGAGATGGCCCGAGCGCGCGGCGATGGCGGGTTACGTCGTGCAGACGCTTGTCGAATGGCGGGGTGAACGGCGCGAACGCGAACGTCACCAGGGGGAATCGCCCACCAGCGAAGATCTCGCAACGATCCGCTTGCTGGAACTCGGTGTCGGAGCAGGTGGACTCGCCCAGGCCGTGTTAAGTGCGTTATTCGATGGGTCGGAGTCGGGAAGGACAAGTGCCGTAGAGTACACGGGGATCGAAATCGAGCCGGCGCTCGTACAACAAGGGCGGAAGTTGCTCGCAGCGGCCGGCCACCAGAACGCAAGCTTGATCCGCGCAGACCTTAGGGGCGACGCCTGGACCAACGGGCTCGGGCCCTTCGACGCAGTATTTACCCTCCAGACCCTACACGATCTCGGCGGCGTCGACGCCCTCGAAGCCGTCTACCGGCAAGCCCACGGACTCCTGGCTCCCGGCGGGATCCTAGTCAACTCGGATTTCGTGTTTCCCTTCGAAAAAGACGACCCCGATCATCCACGTCGGTTGCCCATCGAAACGCACGAGAACCTGCTTTCCAGCCTGGGATTTGTAGATTTCAGGTGTGGACTGCAACACGGAAAGATGGCGTGTTTGTCGGCAAGGCGGGTGTAGCAGGTATTTCCAACATCCCCGGAGCGCTCCGGCGTCGCAGGCGCATGACAAGCATCATTGGGGTTGTATTTAGCAGCGATGCCAATAGCTGGAAACTTGAACGAACTTTTTTACATAACCCACTTGACATATCTACAAAACAAATGTATAGTATAATCATCATGCCCATTTAACGGGCGTAACGACAACCGCATCAGGATACCCTCGCGTCCCTTAGCGGACCCGCACCCCGCGGACCTTCAAGCGTCCCCGTGCTACTTCTGATTCACCCATGGCACGGGGATTTTTCATGCCCTTTTTCTCCTCAGCCTCACATCCGGATCAAACGTTGCGAGACGTAGGCCCGGCACACCCGGCAGTTCGCACCCGATCTGTTGATCGCCCGACATCCGGCACACAGTCCATCCCGAATCGATCGTTCGCATCCGGACGGCCGCGCACCGTGCAGCCGTCCATCTTCAAGACAAGGAGTTCATCCATCATGTCGGTGATCATCCGTTTCATTCATGCGTTAACGTCGCGTGTTCCGCGCAACCACTCGTTCCTAATGACCATTGTAAAGGACCTCATCATGCCTGGACACCGCCTGTACCAATTCGCCCTGAGGACGTTCCTCAGCCTCCTCATCCTTTCCATGTCGGCGCTGACCGCTCACAGCCAGACGACGATCACCGATGCCGCCAAAGGCGCCTATGACTTCGACAGCCTCTCCGGTGTCATCGACGCGGACCAGGTGGACTACTTCTCGGGCAACTGGTCCTACGCGCTGCCGCTGGGCAAGGTAGAAGGCGCGGGCGGCCTGTCCCTGCCCCTGGCCATGCGCTACAGCAGCGCGGTGACGGGTACGGACCGGCTGATCAAGCTGGGCACGGCGCAGCAGATCAGTACGCTCAGCAAGGGCACGGTCACGCTCAACAACGCCACGTGGGTGGGCCTGGGGTGGAACCTGGAGTTCGGAGCGATCCGGGTGACCGGCGGCTACGAGCTCAAGGATACGACCAGCCCGATCAACCACCCCTTCTCCTTCAACCTGTCCATGGTGCTTCCCGATGGATCGCACCGCCTGGTACGCCAGCTCGACGACTCGCAGCGCTCCTCGGATACGAGTGCCGCGCTTCCCGCCACCAACGTCTACTTCGCCGAGAACCGGCGCTTCATGGACGTCCGGTGGAACTTCGACCGGAACGCGCCGCTGGCCTCCACGTGGACGGCCAGGACCGTTTCGGGCCTGACCTACACCTTCGGCGCGGTCACGATTGGCGAGCGGGATTACGGTATGAACCAGACCGTCAAGGGCGGCACGGTGCAGAACGGGCGCTTCGACGAGCTCATGCCCGAGATGGTGTACCAGTGGAACCTGGCCGAGATACGGGACCAGGCCGGCAACACGATCCGGTTCAGGTACGCTTCCGACGGTCCGGTCACCACGGTCCGGGACTGGGCGAAGGAACGGGCCGAAGCCACGCGATCCTTTCGCAACCTGCTCGATTTCGCGGACCTGGACCCGCGCTTCCCCAACGGCATTTCTGAAGATGGGAACATCTACAACCTGACCGTGGTCAAGACCTTCAACACGGCGCACCTGTCGAAGGTTATTTTCGCCGGAGCGGACGGCAAGGTCGTGCGCAAGATCACGACTGAAACGAGCGAGCGCGAGGATCTCCACGTCGCCCGGCACGGCGGCGTCGCGATTACCTACGACAACTATTTCGACACGCCGACGGGGCAGAACCTCACCTACGGCTACCACCTGGTGCGCAACAACCAGAACTACCGGATGTACGACGGCATCTCGAGCGCCCACCGCCTCGACGCGCTTAAGGTCACCGATGCAGCCGGCAATCAGATTGCCCGGTACGTCTTTCGCTATGCCGACGACAAAAGCCTTCAGCCGCGGCCGCCGGTGGCGCCGGGCGATAACGCGCGCACGCTGCTGCTCGAGGAGATCGCCGTCATGGGGACGGGGAACAGCACCGCCGATCAGCTGCCGCCCTGGCGCTTCACCAACACGCTGGCCGACAGCTACCGCATCACGAAGACCGTCACGCCCGCGGGCGGGGAGATGAAGGTAGCCTACGAGGAGGTTGGAGGTCCCGATACCTCATTAAAATACGATGACGCCTATTTCGACCGGTCCCGCCGCATCCGTTACATGATCCGGGACGCGGACGGCGCAGGACCCGTCCCGCAGGACAGAACGACGTTCACCTATATCCAGACGGCGCCGGTCATGGATATCATCGACGACCGGCGCGTGCGCCGCATCACCTTCCCCATCGTCGACGAGGTCCTGCCCGGCGGCCACGGCAAGATACGGCGCGACTTCGTGGGCGAGGCCGACCTGGACGCCCTGGGGCTCTCGGCCACGAACAAGAAGCAGGAGTCCGAACGCGATATCCGCAGGGGCCTGCTGGAGCAGACGATCCACTACGACGCCTCCGGAACCGTGGTCCAGCGGCAGCGGACGAACTGGCAGGTCACGGCCCAGGGCACCTGGACCGGCCACTGGCAGTCCTTCTACCACCCGGGCATCCCGCAGCAGGCCTACTGGGTCAGGGCGCAGGAGCAGGCGACCACCAGGGACGGTGTGACCACCACGACGCAGCTGACCCACAACGCGAAGAACGGCCTGGTTGCCAGTGAGACGCTCAAGTCCGGCAGCCACACCCTGCGCGTCACCGAGACCAGTTACCACGCCGACCGGGTAACGAGGAGTCCGGTGACCCTGGTCTTCGGACCGCCCGTCCTCGACACCTCCCTGTCGACCGCCAACCGGACACACGCCGCCTTCCTGGGCACCGGCGATCCGGCTGTGGCCTCGGTGGAGGCCTTCCTTAACGCGGACTCGGGTTCCGAAAGCACCGGGTTCCGAAAGCACCGGGTTCTATGACTTCGAGGGCCGGCGCTTCTCCGTGTCCGGTCGCGATGCGCTGCACATCCGCGGCGTCCTCGGGACCGATCAGCTGCAGGGCGGCGACAACATGTACGCCGGCGTCACGGTGACCGTCGCCTGGAAGAACGCCGGCAGCCGTCCGGCCGCGTCGCTGACGCAGGTCGTGCCCCTGGCCGGCGGGCTGCCCGATCCGCAGGAAAGAACCTTCGACGTCCTCATGCCCGTGCCTTCGAGCGCGGACAGCGCCCGGGTCAACCTCACGATGTACGCCGGCGTCTACAAGCCGCAGCAGTCCGTGTACCGCAAGATCAGGGTGTACGCGAAGGACATCCGGGTCACTGCGATGAGTGCAGACGACCCCGAGGCCGTGTTCCTCGAGGGCGCCCACATCCTGGACCGCCCCCACGTGGTCACCGTCAAAGACGGTTCAGGTAACAAGTTACAGTCCACCGGGCATCGCTACGGCCGGTTTGTCCACGGTAACAACGCCATCATCATGCCGGACACCACCTCGGCATGGCTGGATAAGGACGGTGACGGCGTGGTGGATACGAACGAGTGGATCCACCGACAGGTGGCCGCCGCCTACGACGCCTACGGCAACCTGACCCAGGCGAAGGACGCCCACGGCACCGTGACGTCCACGATCATGGGCTATGGCCGGATGCGGCCCGTGGCCGCCTTCACCGGCGCCGATGCGTCGAAAGGAACCGCCGAGGTCTTCGACGACCACGCCGGCTGGGACGCGCTCGTCGCCGCTACCCCGTGGCGCAGAACCGACACCAGGCCCGGCGCCGTCACCGTGGAAGCCGGCGCGCTCACCCTGGACAACGCCGTGGCCGAACGCAGCCTGCCCTCCCTGGCCGCCGGCGTGTTCGAGGTCGACGCCAGGGTGCAGGCCACCGGAGAACGCACCGAGGTAACCCTCGGGCAAAATCGCATCCGGTGGGTCTTCGAACGGGACGGCAGCGTGAAGGCTGCAGACAACGGGACCCTCAAGGACACGGGCGCGCGCTTAGTGCCGGGCCGCTGGCATCATCTGCGCATCGCCTGGAAGGACGGCCGGTGGTGGGCCCGCGTGGACGGCGCGCGCTACCCGAAGACCGGCGCCTGGAACATGCGGGGCCGCAGAGGCGTCGTGGACGCCGTCAAGCTGGCCAACGGCGCGCGGACGGCCGTCGCGTCCTTCGATAACCTGCGCGCATGGCCGGAAGGCGCCCAGCCGGCCGCTATGACCACCTTCGACCCGGTGACCCTGGACGCCATGGCCGTCACCGACGCGAACGGATATACCGTCCGGTACCTGAGGGACGGACTGCGCCGCGTCGTGCAGATCACGGATGGCGCCGGACGCCTCACCGCCCAGCGGGACCACCGCTTCTCCCGCGGCATAAGCGCTACCAGCGCCTATAACACCTCAAGACCCAACCGGCAGACCGATATCGCCTACCCTTCCAGGGACGGCCACAAGGATCTGTCCAGGGACGGGCACCGGACCCTGGTGCGCGGCACCGCCCTCACGGAGGGTATCACCCTCGAAGAGGGCGTCAGCCTGGAGACCACGGGGCCCTACGTCGTCGAAGCCGGAGAGACCGTGGATCTGAAAGCCAGCGTGCGCATCGTCCTCGGCCCCGGCTTCCACGCGAAGGCCGGATCGAACTTCCGCGCCGGCATCGACGCCCGTGCGGGCGGCGATGGAGTCACCGGCAGCGGGGCTGTCGCCTACAACCAGCGGAAAGCCGCGAAGCGGGCCGTGAAGCTGGGGCCCTCCTCCGTCCTGGAGACGGGAAGGGTCGAAGGCCGCGTCACTGCAAGGACCGACTTCCATCCAGGCTCGGCGACCTCGGGCAAAACCGTCATCTTGGCCTTCGAAGACGGGGGCGACTACGTCCGCATGGTGTATGAGAACGGTCGCGTAAAGCTGGAAAGCCGCATCGGCGGCAACGCCGCATCCACGGCCATGGTGCCCGGTTACAACCGAAACTGGCCCTGGGCGCGCGTGGAGATGGAACTCCTGCCCGCAGGCAGGGTGAACGCCTGGATGTATGGCCACGAGGACACCCGGTTCAGGAGCGCCAGCGCTTCGGTCGCCGTCCCGGCGAACTGGAAGCCCGCGTTCAAGGCGGCAGGCGAGTCTGGTGACGGCTACCTCGCCAACCTCTACATCGGCAAGGCGGAAACCGTAACGACCTACTACGACGGCCTGGCGCGCCAGATACAGACGCGGGCAGGGGCCGAAGCCGACGACATCGTCACGCGGACGACGTACAACCGGGCGGGCAAGCCCGAAAAACTGCTCGGGCCCGTATACCGGTCGCCCTCGCAGTTCTACAGCGCCCTGGCCGAGACCGCCGCGGGTGGCCGCGTTACGAAGACCACCTACGAGAGCGACCCGCTCCTGAGGGTGTCCAGCGTCGTCCCGCCCGGTCACGACAACAACTCGGCTGTCGACACCCGCTACGGCAACTGGGCCGCCGGGTCCGGTCCGGGCCGGTCCTATGTGACCGTAGACGATGAAAAGGGCGTGGCCACCACCAGGGTCTATGACCCCTATGGGCGCATGCAGCACGTCATTGCCGACTCGGCGGGCACCAGTGCCGGCACCCGGAACAACACGACGTCTTTTTCCTATGACGCCCTGGATCGCCTGGTCTCGACCACCATGCCGGGTGGCGGCACCACGCGCTACGCCTACGACACCCTGGGCCGCATGGTCAGCCGGCATCACCCCGACGCCGACGGCGCCACGCTGTACAAGTACGACGACCTCGGCAGAATGCGCTTCTCGCAGGACGCCCGGCAGCGCGCCGCCGGCACGGGCGCCAACAGGAAAATCACCTACACCGTCTACGACGACTTCGGGCGCGTGACCCGCGTGGGCGAGGCGGCCGCCAACTTTGCAAGTCTCGATCCGGAGCGGTCCTACGCCTTCGAGCGCGACGCTACTTCGTGGCGCAGCCGCATGACCTACGACGGCGGCGATGCCGTTACCGACAGCGACCCAGTCGCCGGCAACGGGGCCGCCTCTGGTGGCCCCAACTACGCCCAGGGGCGCCTCACCAGGGCCCAAGAGAACACCGACGCCGACGTGGCCGCCGAGGTCGTCCACGAGTACGCCTACGACCACCTGGGCAATGTGCGCGTCAAGCAGGTCGAAATCGAGAGTCTCGCCGGTGCGAAGACGGCTACCTATGCCCACGACCTGGCAGGGCGCGTAACGAGACTCACCTACCCCGACGGCGCGCAGGCGCGCTACGCATATGACAGCGCAGGGCGGCTCAGTCGCGTGTGGGATGCGAATGGCAACACGCTCGCCGCGTATACTCACACCGCCGCGGGCAACATAGGCACGCATGTCGTGGGCGCCGACATCGCGACCGGAACCTACGCCTACAATCCGCGCGAGTGGGTCACGGACATCGACTATGCGGGCAAGTTCAGTTCCAAGCTCACCTACGACCTCGCTGGCAACGTTACCCGGCAGGTGTATAGTCATGGCACCGCCGCGTCCAGGACGGCGGACTATGCATATGACGCCCTCTACCGAATTACCGGCTTCGATCTGACCGGCGGCACAAGCCGGGACTACGCCTACGACAGGAACGGCAACCTGACGTCCATGGTGACCGGCAGCAGCCGGCTCACCTACAACTACTCGGCTGGCTCCACCCCCAACAGGCTGGACAGCACCACGGGCACCGGAGGGCAGACCTACGTTTACAACCGGAACGGTTGGATGACGCGCAAGGGCGCGAACACGCTGACCTACGACTACCGGGGGCTTACCACGGGTTACGGCACTGCGCGGTATCTCATGGACCCCGACAGACGGCGCGTGAAGAAGACCGTCGGGACGGCCGTCACCTACTACCTGAGAGGACCGGGCGGCAGCGTCCTGGCCGAGTACTCGGGGCAGACGCTTTCGGCAAGGTACGTCTATGCCGGGTCGAGGCGCATCGCCCGGATATCGGGAAGCGGTGCAAGCTACTACCTGGCCGATCACCTGGGCAGCACCCGGAGCCTGGTCGACGGGGAAAGCGCCGTCACCGCTGCCTACGACTACTGGCCCTACGGGAAGGTCCTCGCATCGAGTGGCACAGGCTTCACGCACTTCCGGTTCACCGGACACGAAAGGGACGCCGAGTCCGGTCTTGACTACATGCTCGCAAGGTCGTACGCTTACGATGTCGGCAGGTTCCTGCGGCCCGATCCCATGCAGGAACATTACCCGGGGATCAGTCCGTATGCCTATGTCTCAAACAACCCCTTAAGATTCGTTGATCCAACAGGGGCTGAACACCATGAAATATCGTTTGATCCTGATGTATACCTTCATAACACAGCAAAACAAGTTGCTAAATATGCAGCAGACATAACTAAGAAAGCAGTAGAGGAGACAATTGTATTTAGCGATGAAACAAAGGAGGTAGCTGAAAACGTTGCGGCAATCGGCATAGCCGGGATGGCTTTAGGTGGTGCGTCTTTAAACACCCCGATGATTAAGGGCTCATTTGACGTAATAGTACTTTCAATGGGAATTGGCACAGTTGCAGACGTATCGAAATTAGTTGCATTATCCGTTGACGCTTTGTTTTTCGGTGGTTCAGAAGACGCAGCAATTAAGCAGTCTAGTGATACATTAACGAATTTAATAACAGGTAGAGTTGTGAGGGGTGGCTTTGAAAAACTGTCAAACCAGTCAGGTGTACTAAAAACAGGACGTTAGCATCGCAAGCAACAATCCGTCAACCTTACATCGAATCGGAATAGTGCAATTGACAAAGCCTCGGTTGATGTCGCACCATTCGAAAGAAAGTATCAACAGAAGTCGGGAAAATACGCACTATTGACTTATCAGGTATCCAACCGTAAAGGTATCACTGGGGGTTCCAAAGAATGATATATACATTTAGAATGGAGTTGCCTTTTCAGATCTTCTTGAATTCACCGTCTGAAGATCACGGAGAGTTCTATGAACGAGAGTAGTGATTGGCCATCCTACCTGTATGAACTAATAGAGAATCTGGGCTTGGATCCTCTCTATACCTTGGCCATCGTCGCCAATCTAATCACGGTTTTGTTTTGGAAACACTTTAAAAACTGGCAAACTCATTCTGTAAGTGTTAAGTTTTATGACGTTACTTATATGTTCGGTCTTTGTATTGTGAACTTGTTTTGCTTACTTCGTCTAATCGGCGTATTTGATTCCTAGCTTTCCTATAAATGCGATAGTGCCGGTCATGTAGTATGATGTATTTACAAAATCGCGAAAAGCTGAGGGTTCTCTGTACACTACAGTCGTATCCATCAGACAAAGTGCTGACCCTTGACCGGGTTGGGACAATCGAATTTAATCAAAGACTCTTTTTGACTGGGCATGCAGATACTCGGGTTGTGGACGACTTTATTTGACACTAAAGCAATGATTGCCACAAGCGCTACCTGTATGGTTCGCAACTCGTGGATACCAGTCACAGTCCGAACACTTGCTCGGTCCCGTGCATCAGTCGCCCTCATACGCCAACCGCGCCCTGGCCGAGACCGCCGCGGGTGGCCGCGTCACGACGACCAGCTACGACGACGACCCGCTGCTGAGGGTCTCCAGCGTCGTCCCGCCCGGCCACGACGACAACTCGGCCGTGGACGCCCGCTACGGCAACTGGGCCGCCGGGTCCGGCCTGGGCCTGTCCCATGTGACCGTCGACGATGAAAAGGGTGTGGCGACCACCAGCGTCTATGACTCCTTCGGCCGCCTGGTCAGCAAGCATCATCCCAACACCGAAGGGCATCACTTACATGTACGAAGACCTCGGGTGCGTAACGCGCGTGGGTAAGGCCACGGCCCTTCCCTCAAATCCCCAGCTTTTTCCGCGCGGACGGCGCCCACCCCAGAAGTTCGCGGGCCTTGGCCATGTTCATCTCCTCTTGCCGCTCATCCCCTGATATGAAGAACACCTCGCAGCGGCCTTTGCCGGACTGGTCGAGGAATCTCAAGCCGGCCAGGTAGGCCTCGGCGATGTCCTCCTCGTCGGTGTAGTAGAGCTTCGGCCCGCCGGGCGGGTTTTTGATCCGGTCGATGAACATGGCCCGGTTGCAGGGTCCGGTTATGCGGTAGACGAGCAGGCTCATGTCGTACTCGCGGGCGAAGTACCGGCAGATCTCCTCCGTCAAGCCCTTGGTCAGGCCGTACACGTTGGGGCCGTCCAGGGGCACCTCCTCCTCGGAGGGGTACCAGGTCCGGTGCCGGTTGTGGACGCTCATGGTGCCGGTGTATATCCCCCGCGTGATCCCCATTTCGAAGGCGGTCAGCAGCAGCACGTGATGGCCCAGGCAATTGACGGTGTAGTTGTCGATCACCTGCTCGATGGTGTGGTGCCGGTCGTGGCCGCCCTGGCCGCCTTTCATCGCCATGGTGATGAATCCGTCCATGCCGTCCAGGGCGCGGCGCACCGCTTCGGGATCGGCGATGGATCCTTCCACGTACTCGACGTCATCGTGTTGGGGAGCGTTGAGGTCCAGCACCCGCAGGTTGTGGTGTGGCTGGAGGTAGGGCGTGATGGCCGTCCCGACGAGACCGGAACCGCCGACCAGCAGCAGGTTCATGGCAGAAGGTCTTGTCAGTTCGCCGCCTCGGTCGCGACGGCCCTGGGGGTGATTTCCGGTCCCTTCGGCGTGTCCTTGATATCGAAACCGGCGCTGATGATCTGGTCGCGAAGGGAGTCGGCGTCGGCGTACCTTTTTTCCGCGCGGGCCTGGCGCCGCTGTTCGGCCAGGTCCGTGATGTGATCCGGCACGGCCGTCTCTTCCGGTTCCCACTCGACCAGGCTCAGCCCCAGTATTTCGTCGAACCGCATGATCGTGGCCTTCTTCAGGCCGTCCGGCAGATCGCTGCGGACCAGGTCCCAGGTGACGGACATGGCGCGGGGCATGTTCAGGTCGTTGTTCACGACTTCGGTAAAGCGCTGCATGTAGGCCTCGTCCGCTTCAGTGGCGGGCTCACCCCAGGCGTGCACGGCCAGCCGAAGCCGGTTCAGCTGCCGCGCGGCGCCTTCTATGCTCTCCCACTTGAAGTTGAGCTTGGAGCGGTAACTCGCGCTGAGGCAGAACAACCGGTAGACGAGGGGATCGTATCCCCGGTCGATCAGCGTCTGTACCCGCAGGAACCCGCCTGCGGATTTCGCCATCTTGGCGTCTCCCAGTTGCAGGAAGTAGCCGTGCATCCAGAAGTTGGCCAGGCGCGTGCCGTGACAGGCCTCGGTCTGGGCGATCTCGTTGGCGTGGTGCACCGAGATGTGGTCTTCGCCGCCCAGGTGGATATCGAAATAGGGCCCGAGGAACTTGGCGGACATGGCCGAGCACTCGATGTGCCATCCCGGGAACCCGACGCCCCAGGGGCTGTCCCATTCCATCTGCCGTTGCTCATCCGGCGGGCTGAACTTCCACAACGCGAAGTCGGTGATGCTGCGCTTCTCCGCCATGTCGACCCGGGCGCCGGCCTCCAGTCCCTCCACGTCCAGCCGGGCGAGGTACCCGTAATCCGGCTGCTTCGAGGTGTCGAAGTAGATCCCATCGGAAGTGCGGTACGTGAACCCTTTCTGCTCGATGCACTGGATCTCCCGGATCTGCTCGGCGATATGGTCGGTCGCCCGGCACCAGGTATCCGGCTCGAGGACGTTGAGCCGCCGCATGTCTTCCTTGAAGACCCCGGTGTAGAACTCGGCGATCTCCCAGGCCGTCTTCCCGGCGCGGCGCGCGCCTTCCTCCATCTTGTCCTCGCCGGTGTCCGCGTCGGAGGTCAGGTGACCCACGTCCGTAATGTTCATCACGTGGCGTACCTTGTACCCGTTGAAAACCAGTGCGCGACGCAGCAGGTCGCCGAACACGTAGGTGCGCATGTTGCCGATGTGGGGGAAATCGTAGACCGTGGGGCCGCAGGCGTAGACACCCACTTCTTCCGGGGACAGCGGTTCGAATTCACGCAGACTGCGGGTGTAGGTGTCGTACAGGACGAGGGGCATGAAACAGAGCTCCGGTGGAACGCGCTACACGGTCGATTCGAGTTTGTACCAGATACGCAGGAGGGCGGTCGATGTCAAGCGGTAAACCTACTGGTCCGGCGCCACATTCTCCTCCCAGTCCAGCGTCTTGAACCAGTAATCCCGCCGTTCCTTCAGCCATCCGTCCTCGGTCCGCAGCAGGATCCAGTTGTCGAAGAAATTCAGGGCGTCCGTTTCTCCCTGGCGGATCGCGATGGCCTCGGCGCCGCGGTCCAAGGGATCGTCGAAGGGGATGAACAGCCGGTCGCTGTTGCGCAGCACCTCGTGTTCCGGTTTGGGCGAGGAAGCGATGACGGCTTCGGCGTTGCCGTTCAGCACTTCCTGGAAGGCGAGGATGTCGTCGTCGAACTGCTGTATGGTTGCGCTGGGGAAGTTCTTCCGCGCCGCCTGGACCGAGGTCGAGCCGCGGCGCACCGCGATGGTCACGTCGGCGCTGTCGTAGTCCTCCTTTTGGACCAGGTTTCCCGCCTTTTCTATGCTGGCGGCCAGCAAAAGCTCCGAATGAGAGTAGGGCCGGGTAAAGTTGACGCTCAGGTTACGCGCGGGGGTGATGGACATGCCGGCGATGATCACGTCGAACTTGCCGGCCAGGAGTCCGGGGATGATTCCGTCCCATGCCGTGGGAATGAACTCGATTTCCAGGCCGGCGTCGGCCGCCAGGCGGCTGGCCACGTCGACTTCGAATCCCACCAGTTCCCCTTGCTTGTTGCGCATGGCCCAGGGGACGAAGGTCGATACGCCGACGCGAATCGTTCCCCGCTGTTTGATCTGATCGAGCAGGCTTGGGCGGGAAGATTCCGACGCGGATCCGCAGCCCGAAACGATCAGGGCGGTTATGAAGACGGCGGCCAGTTTGTACTTGCGCTTGAAAGCCATGGTATGGAATCCTCTCTCGTTCCGTGGTGTAAAATCACCGCCTTTACGCTCAGATCACCAGAAAACACAGGATTTCGCGCAACTGCTCTACAGCGCGGGGCTCAGCGCCCCCTCGCCGAAAATGACGGGATAGGTGTGCCCGGCCTGGGATCGGGTCGCCGCGTCCATGAAACACACGCTGAAGGCGCGCCGCGCCGTTTCGGTGCTGTTCGTGCCTGAGCTGTGCAGCATCCAGTTGTGCATGAGCACGGTCTCGCCGCACCCGATCTCCATGTTGACAGGTTTGTTTTCCGCCACGACGTCCGCCGCCTGTTCATCCGTAAGGAACCCGGACCCGTGGCTCGGGTTGATGAGCCGGCGATGGGAACCCGGAATGATCTTCACACAGCCATTCGCCTCGACGGCGTCGTCCAGCGCCGTCCACAGCGTGACGAGGGGATCCCGGTCGAGGTCGGTCCACCGGTCCTGGTGCCATACGAGCGGCGTGCCTTCCCCGCTGGGCTTGTTCATGAACATCGCCCGATAGCAGGCCACCGGCGTACCGGGGCCGTAGACCCGCTCGCATATCTCCTCGAAGACTGGTTTCCGCATGAAGGAGAGATAGACGGGATCCAGTTCCAGGTCCTGGATCTTCCGGTAGCATAGCGTGGCCCCTTTGTGTCCTCTGGACTGGGGACCGGGCTTGTCGCCCCCGCGCTCCGGGTCGCGGTCGAGCTGCATCATGACCCGGCCGTAGTCGATGTCGGCCCGGCCCAGCATGATGTCGTCGATGCGCTCCCGGAGCCGCTCGAGTTCGCCCGGCGCCATCACGCTGCCGAGACGGAGGTAGCCCTGCCGTTCGAATACCGCCCACTGGTCCTCTGTGATCCGGGCATTCATGATGGTCGCTCCTGTTTGTCGGGATAGGGGTCGCGGATATGAGTCAGGTTGTGTCGCATTTCAGGCCGCATTCCGTGTCAGGTCGCGTTCCGTTTCAGATGGTGTACCGAACCTGGATGAGGTCCGGGACCTGTCGCGTTCGTGGACGCGAGCAGTCGATCGAATCGAAAGGATTCATTGACGATCGTGTTGGGCTGCCCGAGGGCCGTTTCGGCCAGCCATTCGCCGAAGGCGCAGGAGAACTTGAAGCCGCTCCCGCTGAAGCCGCAGCCCACGGTCACCCGGTCACAGGCCGGATGGCGGTCGAGCACGGGCAGTTCGTCCGCCGTGCGGGTATACATGCAGATCCGCATGGCCGTGAGCGGACCGTCGGCATCGGGAATGAACCGGCGCAGGCACGCCCGTACCTCCTCTTCGTCCCCGGGACGGGCGTTGCGGTCCAGTTCGTCCGGATCGGACGTCTCTCCAAAGGTGTGGAGGGCCAGCTTGAACCCCGGATGGTCCGGCATCATGGGGAAACCATAGTACTCGCCGTCGTATTCCGGCGCGGGGATCTGCCAGATGGGCAGCGATCCGACGTCGAAGGACGCCGCGTTCCGCGCGGGCCACACCCAGGCCAGGGGTTGCCGGGAGACGGTCAGGGTGATGCCCAGGTCCGCAACCAGCCGGTCGGTCCAGGAACCGCCAGTGAAGACTACCTGGTCCGTGCTGTAACGGTCGTGCTCGGTCTCGACCTCCACGCTATGGGTCGTCTCCTTCCACCCGGTCACGGCTTCCCGTCCGTGGATTTCGGCGCCGCGCCGCAGCGCCTGGATGAGGTGGCTCGCGATGCCCAGTTCAGGACGCAGGAGTCCGCCGACCGGATCGTACAGGCCGTGGTAGTCGGACTCGAGCGTGAACTGAGGATACCGGTAGGCCAGTTCGTCGGCGGACAGGACCTCGTGCCGGACCTTGCCCCGTAAATGGTCCCACGAGCCGGTGTCCGCCATGAGCAGGTAGCCCGTCGTCACCAGGATCTGCTGGCTAGTCTCGCCCTCGAGCAGCCGCCAGAGCTCGAAGGACCGCCCGATGAAAGGTTCGAAGGGCGTATCCACGTATACCACCGTCTTCGTGTGGCGGGAGTACCCATGGGAACTGCCCTGGGCGTGGGGCAGGTCGAAGCGCTCTAGCCCGAGGACCTTCGCTCCCCGGGAGGCCAGGTGGTAGCAGGTGGCCGAGCCCATGGCGCCCAGGCCCACCACGATGACGTCGTAGTGGTTCTTCATCGTTCCGCCGCCTCCTCATGCACGGTGCCAGCCAGTCTTAACCCCGCCTCCTCATGGGTCCGGGCAGGACCAGTCTTCATGTGCCGGACCAGGTCCGGGAAGAATCGCAGGAACTGTTCTTCCATCTCCCCGTAATTTCCCTTTAGTTCCTCTACCGATCCCGCCAGCGTGTTGGAACGCCGGATGCGCGTGGACAGGCCGTCCAGCGCCCGGCCGATACCCGAGAGTTCCCGGTAGCCCCGCAGCCAGTCGTGTTTCACCATGTGCCGGATTACCCGCGACAGGACCGGCGGCATATCGCCGCGGTAGGCGCAGAGGGACCCATAGGTCCGCTCGATGAACACGGACAGCGGCACATCCGAGAAGTCGGTCCAGTGCCGGGCCAGGTAATGGTCGTAGCAGATGTCGACGATGATCCCGGCGAACCGGCGCCGGGGGCGGCTTATGAGCGCCTTGCTCTCGCGTACCACGTCGTGGCTGTCGGTAAACCGGTCTACCGCCACGTGGCTTAGCATGCCCCGCATGACGGCGCCGTTGTAGGGCTGCCGGTCCACGGGACCCTGCACGAAATCCACCATCAGGTTCCCCACGCGGGATTCGGGCGAGTCTTCGGCGAAATACAGATGGGCGAGGTAGTTCATGGGTTGTGGCGTCGTGCGTTCACGCGTCGGACAACCGCGCACTTATGGACCGTGTAGCCATGGACCGATCGGTCGTAAGGTCGTGAGCTTATGGGTCGTAGAGCCGGGTCTCCACCAGAATCTCCGAATGCAGGGTCCGGTGCACGGGACACCGGTCGGCGATTTCGAGCAGGCGCGCCCGCTGCTCATCGGACAGATCGCCGATCAATTCGATCTCCCGTTCGATGCGGTCCACCTTCCCCTCGGCGGTTTCGCAGGTCTCGCATTGGCTGGCGTGGACTTTCGCGTGACTGAGCCGGACGACGATCTCCTCCAGCAGCCACGATTTCCGGTCGGCGTACATCCGCAGGGTGATGGACGTGCAGGAGCCCAGCGCGCCGAGCAACAGGTCGTAGGGCGTCCCGCCGCGGTCCGTGCCCCCGACCGATTCGGGTTCGTCCACGGTCAGGCGATGGCCCGACGCGACGACCTCGGTATAGTAGTGTTCGCGGCCCGTGCGCACCACCACCTGGCATCCCGCCGCTTCCGGTCCGCCGTCCTCCGCGGCGGGCGCGTCCAGGTACCGCGTCGCCCACGCCGCCGCGGCGCGGCCGACGTAGAAGGCATCGGCCTCGTTGGACAGCAGGTGATCCGCCTTGTCGAGGGAGAGGAAGCTCTTGGGATGCATGGCGGCCTGGAAGATCCGGGCGGCGTTCTCGATAC
This sequence comes from Gemmatimonadota bacterium, assembly GCA_026706345.1. NCBI lineage: Bacteria > Pseudomonadati > Gemmatimonadota > Gemmatimonadota bacterium. Next base: position 42,736 of record JAPOYX010000041.1, read on the forward strand.
CGACCGTCTGGTCGACGGGCGAATGGCACACCAGCAGGGCGCGGCGCAGTCTACGGATCGTGTCCTCCATCCGCGTCTCATCCAGGTCGTCGAGGAACTGTTTCTTGATCAGGAAGGAGCGGCCGGCGAGCGTGACGGTCGCCTGGCCCGTCTGCTCGATGGTCTCCCGGGCGTCCTCGATCAGGTGGGCTACGTGCTTCGGCTCGGCCGGCGCGCCGATGGTCACGACCGCGTTACAGGAAGGGATGGAGCCCGCCGCCTTGAGCACCGCAGCGCCACCCAGGGAATGCCCGATCAGGACCTGGGGCGCTTCGTGGTGGGACTCGAGATACTTCGCCGCGGCGACCAGGTCGTCCACGTTGGACGCGAAGCCGGTTTCGGAGAAGTCTCCCTCGCTGTCGCCCAGACCGGTGAAATCGAACTGCAATACGGCCAGGCCATGGTCGGACATCTCCTGGCTGATGCGCCGGACGGCGTTCAGGTTCCGGTTGCAGGTGAAACAGTGGGCGAAGAGCGCGTAGGCGACCGGCCTCCCGTCGGGCGGCAGGCTGAGCCGCGCGGCAAGCAGGTCGCCGTGGTCGCTGGGAAAGCTGAGCGTCTGAACGGGCATGGCAGTCCCCGGTCCGCGGTTGACCCGTTCCTACTCCAGCTGGGCGGCCTCGTCCGAAAGGCGCTTGAGGACGTTCTCCAGCTGCTGCAGCGAGGCCCCGTATTCGGACCAGTCGCCTGCCTGGAGATGGTCCTGTGCCTCGTCGAAATGGGTCACCGCCCGCCGGGCCAGGTCGTTCAACGTGACCCGCCGCGGCTGCGTCACGATCTGACCGTCGCTCGTTTCCGTCGTCTCCAGGGCCAGGGTCGCGCCGTCGAGCGCGAAAATGGACGCCAGGGCCTGATCCAGGGTCTCCTGCATGGCGATGCGGTTGCCGTAGGCGACGATCACCCGCTTGAGCTCGGGCAGGCCGCCCCGCGTGGACCGCTGCCGCAGGTACAGCGGCTCGATGTAGAGCAGCGATTCCTGGATCGGCACGACGATGATGTCGCCCCGGATCACCTGGGAGCCCTCCTGGTTCCAGAGGGTGAGCTCCTTCGCGATGTCGGCGTCCTGGGTGATCCTCGCCTCGATCTGCATGGGACCGAAGACCAGTTCCTGCTTAGGGAAGTTGTATACCTGGATGCGGCCGTAGAGGGGCGCGTCGCAGTGGGCGGCCATCCAGCCGATCATGTTCTCCTTGCCGGCCGGCGTGAAGGGCAGCAGGAGGAGCAGTTCTTCCTTGTCCATCTGGGCCGTCTTCATCACGGCATAGTACGGGTACACCTGCTGTTCCTGCTCGGCGTAGACCTGCTGGGGCACCGCCCACATGTCTTCCTTGTTGTAGAACACCTGGGGGTTGCGCATGTGATAGATGCGGTACATGGCAGCCTGGATGGCGAACAGGTCGCGCGGATAGCGGATGTGGTCTTTCAGCGTCTGCGGCATCTCGCTCAGCGGCCTGAACAGCGTAGGGAAGATCTTCTGGTAGGTCCGCACCAGCGGGTCTTCCTCGTCCACCAGGTAGAAATCGGTCTCCCCCGTGTAGGCGTCGACGACCACCTTCACCGAGTTGCGGATGTAGTTGATGTTCTGCAGCGTGGGCTGGTCCTGGACGAACCGTCGCTGGGGCGGCTGGTTCAGCCCGGGGATGTCCGACTGCGGCCCGGTGCCCAGGTCGCCCGTGTCCGGCATCTGCAGAAGTCCGCTGAAACGCTGTGAGTAGGGATAAGACCCCGTGGTGGTATAGGCGTCGATCATCCAGTACAGCTTGCCGCCGGCGATGACCAGGTACGGATCGTGGTCATAGTCCAGGAACGGTGCGATGTTCTCCACCCGGCTCTGCAGGCGGCGGTAGAACATCACCTGGCTCTCGTCGACGATCAGCGGGCTGATGACGAAATTGACCTCGCTGAAATACCGGGCGAAGGCCAGGCGGCGGAAATAGGAGTTGAGTTCCACCCCGCCGTCGTCCTGGTACCGGCTGAACTTGTTCTGGTCGCCTTCCGGATAGTCGAACTCCTCCTGCGTCGTCTTAACGACCGCGTACGCGTCCATGTTCTCGCCGAAGTACAGTTCCGGCCGGCGAATGGTGAGGTCGTCGCTGATCGAAACGGGCGGGATGTCCTTGACGTAGAGGTCCGGCAATCCTTCGGGCGTGGCCGTGTTCACCGGGCTCAGGCACAGCCCGTAGCCGTGGGTGTAGAACAGGTGGCGATTCTGCCAGGTCGGCGACGGGATCTGGTTGTAGGACAACTCCCGGGCGGCCAGCATGACCTGCCGGTACTGCCCGTCGATCAGGTACCGGTCCTCGTCCACGTTGGAGAAATCGTAATACGTCCTGATCTCCTGGAGCTGCTGGTAGGTCCGGCGCAGCGGACGCTTGTCCTGGATCTTCAGGTTGTTGATGGTCGTGATGTTGTTCTGGATGTCCCCCGCCGCGAGATTCTCCTGGATCTGGAACGGCACCTCGTCGACGCCGTCCAGTCCGTAAGCCTGCAGCGTATAGTCGATGTTATGCTGGATATACGGCGCCTCCCGGTCGTATTCGTTGGGCGCCACCACGAAATACTGGACCAGCCCCGGATATACCGATCCGACGATCAGAGACGAGGCGATCATGCCGCCGATGGCGATGAACGGCAGGTTGCGGCGCTGCGAGCGTAGCGTCATCACGAACAGCCCGGCGCAGGCAACGGCCACGAAAAGCAGGATCCACAGGGTATACATCCGGGCGTGCAGATCGGTATACCCCGCGCCGAAAGCGAAACCCGATTCGGAGTACAGCAGGCGGTACATGTCCAGCCGGTAGCCCCAGGCCATGAGCAGGAAGACGATGGCGCCCAGGACGCAGATGTGATTGCGTGCATAGGAGCGAATCTGGATGCCGCGCTCCTCAATGGTGACGGCGCCGCGGTAGAGGTAGTACAGGGTTACGGCGATTGCCGAGGCCACGACCAGGAGCAGCAGCCAGAACCGGACGAAATGCAGGATCGGGAGCGAGAAGACGAAGAATCCGATGTCGAGATTGAAGATCGGGTCCGCGGCCCCGAAGGCCTCCTGGTTGAAATACCGGAGCATGCCGTCCCAGTTGGCCAGGCCGATCAGCCCCATGATGGCGGATATGACCAGGATGCCGATGATCGTCACCACCTCGATCAGCTTCGAGGAGGAAAAAAGCTGTTCGAGTTCCGACATTTCCTCGTTGAACAGGTGCAGCTCGGTAAGGCGCGTGGAGAAGTACCGAGCCAGGTAGACGTTCACTCCGAGGCCGACCAGCGCGATCAGGCCGAAGACCAGTCCCGTGACGAACTTGGCGACGATCGTCGTCCAGAACACGTCGTCGAAACCCAGTTGATCGAACCAGAGCATTTCGACGAAGATACTGGCCCAGAATCCACTCAGGATCCATGCGGCCAGCGCGGCGATTACTACGATGAACAGCAATGATCGGAATCTACTCAAAATATCGCTCCTTGCCCGTTGTGTTGGGGACGCTTCGCGGAATCACAGAACCCCTTTGTCCCCGGATCGGTCCTGTTTTGATCGATTTCGCCTTAGTGCTTTTCGTTTGTGTTTATCGCCGTAGTGTTTCCGTCAGTGTTTTTCGCTGCCGAAGGTCTCTTTGCCCCGGTGCTTTTTCGATTTTGTCTTCATCTTAGACTTGCCTCAGTCCGGGCACGGCTATCCCGTCGTCCAGCATCATGGGACGGGCGGCCTGCCGGATTCGGGCCTTGACACCGTCGTCGGTGATGTACTTGACCTGGTTGATCCCGTCGATGCGGAAGAGCATTTCGAGACCCGCCTGTCGCAGGGCCGTCGTCTCCGTGTCGTCCTGCAACAGATCGCCCATACCGTCGGCATAGGTGCTCCAGAGCCGTTCAACGGCGTCGAAGATCCCGGCCGCGATCCTTGGATCGTTGTACGCGTGCAGCAGGTAGTGGGCCATGATGAAGCCCGCGTCCTGGGCCGGGTGTCCGTAGTTGACGAATTCCAGGTCGAAGGTATGGATCCGCTCCTCTGCCGCGATGACGCTGGCCGTCCAGAAATCGCCGTGGAGCAGTGCCTGTTTCGTCCCCGTGAACGTCCCGGCCAACCGGCGGGCGACGCGGTTCAGTTCCGGATCTTCGACGAAATAGAAACAATACTCGTACCTGAGGCCCTGCATGGCCTCGTTGTCGAACTGCTCGCGCAACGCCGGGTCGTCCCAGGTCCGATGGTGCAGGATCGAGAGGAACCGGCCGAGTTTGCATGCCACGGACAGGTCGATGTGCCCCCGCTCCAATTCGGTTTCCAGGGACGGACGCTTTCCCAGGTCCGACATGACCAGGATGCGATGTGCGTCATCGAAATGGAGCACGGACGGGACGGTTCCCGCGGGGAACAGGCCATCCAGTACCCGCAGGGCCTTCGTCTCGTAGACGATCCGGTCGGTGGTGACCTTGAGGTCCGGAAAAAGCCGCAACGCGTCCAGCGCCTGTTTCACCACGACCGACCGTTCGCCGGCGGAGACCCGCAGCACGGTATTCAGAAACCCGCCGCCCAGCCCTTCCACCGTGCAGGATCCGTCAGGCGGCAGGGGCAAAAGTTGTCTTGTGTGTACGTACTCCGCTACATTATCTTTGTCAATGTTCATGACCAAAGTGGCGTCATCATTGCGCGATCCCCGTCGCGCCAAGCCATGCCCTTCCGGCCAATGACCCCGAAACCGCCCACAGCACTCGTCCTGCTGGCCAAGTACCCCGAACCAGGCAGCGTCAAGACCCGGCTGGTCCATGGTACGGAGGAGAACGGTCACGCCGGTCTCAAGGACGTCCGCGACCGGTCAGGCCGGGCTGTCGGCCAGGACGAAGCCTACCGCCTGGCGGCCGGAATGTACCGCGCGTTCCTGGTGGACCGGTTCGCGGCGCACCGGGGACGGGACTACGACCTCTGGCTGGCCACCTCCCAGCCCGACTATGCCGAGGCCTTTGGTTCGATTACCGGACCGGATATCAGGTATCACTTCGTATCCGGCGCCAGCCTGGGCGAGATGATGCTTGGGATCTTCGAGGATCTGCTCGGACGATACACGTACGTGCTGATCTCGGGCAGCGACCTGCCGCGCCTGGACGAAACGGTCATCGAGCGGGTCCGCGCGTCCCTCTCATCCCACGATATTGTGCTTGTCCCGGCCCAGGACGGCGCGTACAATCTTATCGGCATGCGCAGGCCGCACAGGATATTCGATATATCGCGCTGGAGTTCGGGATCGGAACTCGAGGAGACCGTCGCCCTGCTTCGGCAGCGTCGGATCACCCACGAGGTGCTCGACGAGTACCGTCTGCTGGACATCGATACGATCGAAGACCTGCTGCAGTTGATGCGCGGTCCCGAAACCGTGGAAGCGCCGGAAACCAATGCCTTTCTGACGGCGCTCGACGAACGACTGGACTTCGCGGATTGAACCCGCGAATCAACGCCGTATATTAAACCGGGCGGGCTTCGGGTGTCAAGGGATTTCACCGGCAAACGGGTTACTGTGATGGGTCTCGGCGTGTTCTCCGGCGGGGTCGCTTCGGCGAGGTATTTCGCCGCGCGGGGAGCGGACGTCACCGTCACGGATCTTTTGCCGGAGGAAGCGCTTCGAAAGTCTGTCGACGCCCTCGCCTGCTGGCCGGTCCGCTACGTGCTCGGGGAGCACCGCGAGGAGGACATCTCCGGCGCGGACCTCGTGGTCGTCGGACCCGGTGTCCGGGACGACAGTCCGTTCCTGCAGCTGGCCCGGGAACGGGGCGTCCCGCTGACCACTGAAACGAACCTGGTCTTCGAGACCTGCCGCCGGCCGATCATCGGCATCACGGGCAGCAACGGCAAGACCACCACGACCCGCCTTATCGGCGCGCTGTACCAGGCGGTGGCCCCGGAGGCGCTGGTGGGCGGGAACATCGGCCGGGCCGTGCTCAACGAGCTCGCGGATTGTGGCGGCGGCGCAGGTCCTGGTGGGGCGGCCGGCAGTGAGCCTGGCGGAGCGCCCGGCACCGAAGAAGCTGGGGCCGTCCAGACCGCCGGCAGTCCCGTGATCCTCGAGTTGTCCAGCTTCCAGTTGCACCGGCTGGCCTGGATCCGGCGAAGCCCCGGGCTGGCCGTGGTGACGAACCTGTCTCCCAATCATCTGGACTGGCACGGGACTTTTGATGCCTACGAGCAGGCCAAGCGGCACATCGTGCACTACCAGTCGCCGGAGGACGCGGTCGTCCTGAACGCCGATGACGAGCGGCTGCGCGATTGGGCGGCTATCTGTCCGGGACGGGTCGCCTGGTTCAGCATGGAGGGACCCGTCGATACTGGATGTTGCCTGCGGGACGGACAGGTGGTATTTCGCGATGCCTCGGGAGAATGCGATTCGACGGGTGAACGCGGCCCATCAGGCGAACGCGATTTAGTGGGCGAATCCGGCCCGCCAGGAGAACGTGCCGTGTGTTCGGTGGACGCCCTTCGGTTGCCGGGATCGCATAACGTGGCCAACCTGCTCGCCGCCGTGACGGCCGCGTGTCTTGGCGGGATCCCGGCATCGGTCATCCGGTATGCGATCGAGGCATTCCGCGGCGTGGAACATCGGCTGGAAGAGGTGGCTGTTATCAACGGTGTCGGCTACTATAACGATTCGGCCTGCACCACGCCGGCGTCTACGGTCACGGCGCTCCGCGCTTTCGACGCACCGGTCGTCCTGATCGCGGGCGGGTACGATAAGGGGACGGCCTTCGACGACATGGCGTTTGAACTCGTCCGGCGCGCCAGGGCTGCCGTTTTGATCGGCGCCACGGCGGACGCGATAGATCGCGCGATACGGAAAAACGGGGCAACGACCGCGCCTGTTGTCGCCCGTTCCGACACGCTCGATGATGCCGTCCGGCAAAGCGCCAGGTTGGCGCGGCCCGGAGACGTGGTGGTGTTGTCGCCCGGCTGCGCCAGTTACGACATGTTCACCAATTTCGAGGAACGCGGTCAGCGATTCAAGGAAGCCGTGGACGCGCTGAATTAGGTGGCGGCGCTCACGTAACTAACGTAAGTAGCAGGGCAGGGACGCCTGCTGGACGACACGATTGAAGTACCGTTACGTACTGTTTGTACTGGCAACCTGACTTGACGAATTCCGGAGGACCAGGCATGGCCATTGAAACCGTTGGCGTCATCGGATGTGGGCTGATGGGATCGGGCATCACGCAGGTATGCGCCGAGGCAGGTTACCGGACAATCGTCCGCGAGGCGTCCGACGAGTTGGTTAGCGGAGGCATTGGCCGTATCGAAGGCCTCCTGTCGCGGAATGTGTCCAAAGGGAAGATGACTGAAGACGAGAAGTCGTCCGTGCTCGGACGCATCACGGGAACGACGGACTTCGATGATCTCTCCGCGTGCGACCTGGTGATCGAGGCGGTCACCGAGAATCTCGAGACCAAGCAGGAAGTCTTCAGGACATTGGACGGTATCGCGCCGCCTGGGGCCATCCTGGCCAGCAACACTTCATCTATATCCATTACCGAGTTGGCTTCGGCTACGAACCGGCCGGAGCAGGTGCTGGGCCTTCATTTCTTCAACCCCGTGCCCGTGATGAAGCTCATCGAGATGGTCATCGGGCTGCAGACCAGCGCGGAAACCGTGGAAGCCGCCCGGCAGTTCGGCGAATCGCTGGGCAAGCAGGTGATCCAGGTCAAGGACACGCCCGGTTTCATCGTCAACTACCTCCTCATCCCCTACCTGCTGGACGCGGTGCGCCTGGTCGAATCGGGTGTGGCCACGAAGGAGGACATCGACGCGGGCATGGTCCTGGGGTGCAGTCATCCGCTCGGGCCCCTCAAGCTGCTCGATTTCATAGGGCTGGACACCACGCTGTACATCGTGGAGGTGCTCCACGAGGCCTTCCGCACCGATCGGTATGCCGCCCCGCCCCTGCTGCGCCAGATGGTCGCCGCCGGGATGAACGGACGTAAGGCCGGCCAGGGGTTCTACACGTACGATTGACGCGTGAGATGCCGATTTAACAGATCACGACATGTACAATTGTACAATATCCAGTCGCAAGTGTCAGCATTGTGAGCACGATGACACAAAGTATACGACAGTACCGATCCAAAACGAGAGGCACCCGTATGACCGCATCACCCGGTAACAAGGCCGTCCTGCTCATCGCGGACAGCGAGCGCGACGCCGACATGCTGTACGCCGCAGGGCTGTTCGTGCCGGACCCCTTCACCTTCCTTCAGGTGAACGATCGGACGACCATCATGATGAGCGACCTGGAAATCGACCGTGCACGGGCCCAGTCGAAGGTCGACGAGGTGGTGTCACTCACAGATTATTCGGATCGTGCGAAGGCGAATGGCAGTGCGGAACCGGGACTCATTGACGCCGTGTCCGTACTGCTCCGCGAGCGGGATGTACAGGGCATCAGCGTACCGAACAGCTTTCCCCTGGGCTACGCCGACCGGCTTCGGGAGCGAGGATTCGAGGTGGTGCCGAAAGAGGATCCATTCTGGGACCAGCGACCGGTTAAAACCGACGACGAGGTGGCCGCCATCTCGGCGGTGTCCCGCCATACGGAAGACGCCCTGCGCATGGCCTTCGGCATACTCGCGGAGGCTACCGTTGAAGATGGGATTCTGTACGGTCCGGAGGGAGCGCTGACCTCTGAATACATCCGGAAGCGGATCCACGTATACCTGCTGGAACGGGACTGCATCGCCCAGCACACGATCATCGCCGGGGGCGTCCAGGGCTGCGACCCCCACAACGGGGGCTCCGGTCCGTTGCGCGCGGGCGAACCGATCATATTCGACCTGTTCCCCAAGTCTACGAAGACCGGATACTTCGCCGACATTACCCGCACCGTGGCGAAGGGTCCGGTTTCCGACACGTTCCGGCGGCTGTACGATACGGTGCTGGAAGGGCAGGAAACCGCGCTCTCGCGGGTACATGCCGGGATCGACGGCCGGGAGATCCACGGAGAAGTGGAACGGCTGTTCGAAAGCAGGGGCTACGAGACGGGCGCGAAGAACGGACGCATGCAGGGCTTCTTTCACGGCACGGGCCACGGCTTCGGCCTGGAAATCCACGAACCGCCGCGCATTTCGAAGGTGTCGCAGACCCTCGTTGCCGGTCACGTCGTGACCGTGGAACCGGGCCTGTACTACCCCGACCTCGGCGGTGGCGTGCGGATCGAGGACAATGTGGTCGTTACGGAAAACGGGTGTGTCAACCTGACCCGGCTGGAGAAGGTGTTCGAGGTGTAGCTAAGTTACGGCGACGTTGGTGACATTCCGCGCCAAAAAGCCTCACTTCCAGCACCATCCTCCACGTCCGCTTCAGTCCACCAGCGCCTGATAGACGAGTGCCCGGATGCGCTGATGGTCGTCGAGGCCCTGGGCGGGGATGACCTGCGTCATATACGAAACCACCAGTTCTTCGGCCGGATCGACCCAGTACGTGGAGTGATAAGCTCCTCCCCAGGCGTATGCCCCCGGAGAACCCGGCAATCCGCTCCAGCCGATCTCCTTCGTAATACCGAACCCCAGGCCAAACCCGCCGCCGTCGCCCTGCCACGCATCGTGGACATGATCGACGGTCATGAGCTGCACGGTCTTGGGCGACAGGATGCGCGCCCCGTCCAGTATGCCCCCTCGCCGGAGCGCTTCAAGAAATCGGGCGTAATCCATCGGCGTGGAGACGAGCCCCGCGCCTCCTGAGAAGCTCTTGCGCGGTCCCTCGAGATACATGCCCTGTCCGACCATGTGCCCCGGATCGGCCGCGCGCTCCATCCCCTTTTCTTCCGTCACCGAGTATACGACGGTGAGTCGGTCCGCTTTGTCCGGCGGCACGTAGAAGTGTGTATCCACCATGCCCAGCGGCTCGAGGATCTCGACCCGGAGGAATTCGTCCAGCGGCATGCCGGAAGCCCGCTCGATCACCACGCCAAGAATGTCTGTGGCGTAGCCGTATACGAACGCTTCGCCCGGGTGGGTGTCCATGGGCAGTTCGCCCATGCGCTCGACGGTGTCGGCAATCGGTTCGTCGCGGTCCGCGAAATACCAGCCTACGATGCCGGCCTCTTCCCAGCGCTCGGCGCCGGGTCCCCACCCGTACCCGATGCCGGCGGTGTGGCTGAGCAGGTCGCGCACGGTGATTTTACGGCTGGCGGGAACGACCTCAAAGCCCTCATCTTCGGTTTTAACCGCGACGGTCGTGCTATCGAATTCGGGGATAAAATCACCCAGGTCCTGGTCGATCAGCAGGCGCCCCTGCTCCTGCAGCATCATCACGCCCACCGATATGACCGCCTTGGTCTGCGACGCGATGCGGAACAGGTCCGTGATCTCGAGCGGTTCCCCCGCCTCGCGGTCCCGATAGCCGAAGGCCCTGGCGTAGATCACGTGCCCGCGCCGCCCTATCACGAGCGCGGCGCCCGGCAGCCGTTCTTCCTCGACATACTTTTCAAGCACCGCATCGATGCGCGCAAGCCGTTCGGAAGAGACACCTGCATCCTCAGGACTGGCCGGGGCGAAAGATTGAGCGAAAACCCGCGGAGCGGCGGTTGTACAGAAGAGCAACGCCGCAAGCAGCGGGAACAGGACGCGGAAACGTCGTATCGACAACGAGGTTTTAGTAAAATACCATGTTAACATAGTTATACATCCCTTCTCCAGCATGGTCATCGAAGGTGTCGACATCCCGAGTATTCACAAATACCAACATGATAAATAACCTGTCGACAGTAAATAGTTGTTTCTTGACCCTCTCCGGCCTGCCGCGGCCTATAACTGCCCGGTATTTCCCAATCTTCGATCCGTGGGCGTGCTTCGCGGCCGATCCTAACCCCGGTAATCGAATTCCCTCCCGATCTTCCAGACGCCTTTTTCGCGAAACGCGGGAATGGACTGCCGCCGGGCGGCGTTTGTGACGGCCGGCGGCGACAGGTCGTTCTGCCTGATGTAGTCCGAAAGCCGGATGATTTCTGCGCCTTTCAAGTAGCTCAGCCGTTTGTGCAGCGATTCCGTAAGCCCAAGGAATACGATATTTTCCATAGCCTTAGTCGATGCGTTATCCCCATATTCCCTGAACGCCTGGTAATACCTTTCCTTCTCAGCATTGCGTATGATGATACGGGGCAGACCGAGTTGCAGAAGCTGGAAATTCATGATGACCCGTCCCAGTCTGCCGTTTCCGTCACAGAAGGGATGTATGTACTCGAAATCCAGATGAAACAGCGCGATCTTGTCCAGGAAGTAAGCATCCAGATCGCTGACGTAATCGATAAGGATGTTTTCCATCATGCGTTCCACGCGCTCGGGCGCAATATGCGTCCCCACTCGAACGTATTCGCCCTTCTTTCGGAATCGTCCGGCGATGGAATCATCGATGCCGCCCATCAGCATCCGATGAAACTCCAGGATAAGGGTCTCGCTCAACTCGCTGTCTTTCGCCCTGGTACGCTTGTATTCCATGACCCTGGCAAGGTTCTTCGCCTCGTAGACTTCGCGGATGGATACGTTCCGGGACAACATCTGTTCCAGAAGGATCCGTTCTGTTTCCTCAAGCGACAGCGTGGAATTCTCGATGGCGTTCGAGTTATATACGCTCTCGGCTATCTCTACCTCGTCGATCATGGACAGGAGCGAATCCCTGCCTTTTCGCAGGGTGTCGTATTCACGTTTCAGCGAATGGATGCGGTTTTTCATTGGGCGCGTGGTAGCCATATGGTTAAATTAGATCATTCACTTGTTATTGTCAAAATTATGTGAATAGTCTCGTATTTATGGGGATTGTTCACGGGTCTATGGTAAAAAGTACATTATGGTTTCCAGTATAAACCTACCCCAGGCATCGCTCACCTCGCTTCAGACAAACCGGCTGATCTTGCGACCGATTAACATGGATCATGTCGACGCACTGCACCGGGTCATTTATGCTGATCCGGACGTGGCTTCCTTCTACGCCGGCGAGGTACAGACCCTCGAAGAAACACGCGACATCGTGATGCACAGCGCATGGTTGAACCGGCATTGCGGAACCCAGGGATGGGGTTCCTGGGCGATCTTACGCAAAGAGGACGCCGGATTGATAGGACGCATCAACCTGGGCAGACCTGACCGGACCTATTACACCGTCCTGGAGGAGGAACGGAACAGCCCGTTCGTCCCGCTCGATACGGAGATAGGTTATGCGGTTGCAAAAACCTACCGGGGACGGGGCTATGCTTCAGAAGCCGCACGGGCGGTAATAGATTACGCATTCCGTACGCTGCATATTCCCAGGATAGTCACACCGGCCGACGCGGACAATGAACCGTCCCAGAAGCTGCTCAAGCGGCTGGGATTCCGTATGCAAAGAAACGTACACCCGGAATATGAAGGCATCGCCGGTGTACTGCAGAATCCAGCCTTCCCCGGTACATCGCATCCATCAGGACGCGATCGGCAATCGTTACACGGTCGGTCAACTTTACCTATAAAGCGTAAGGAATTGATCGAGCCTCCCTTCGAAACCAATCAGTACTATATCCGCGGCCTCGAATTGGAGGATTGTGAGGCGATTGATCGTATTGTCCGGAATGCGCCGGATGCCGCTCGGACCTTTGGTCATATGCATACATATGAAATGGTATGCGGTGAACTGCTCCTCGTCCATGAATGTCCCACCGGATCAAGGATACGCGAAGGCTTTTCAGGCAGGGATGAGGGCCTGGGGACTTTTGTCATCAAGTCAAAGCGCGACCGGAAACCCGTTGGCGTCATTCACCTCGGACCGGCTGCGCGAAACTACTGGATCGCAATCGAAAATGACCCTCACGGCGAATGTACGTGTTTTGAAGTCGATTTTGCCTGCATACTCGATCCCGCAGTCGATTCTGTACCAAATACCC
>JAPOYX010000042.1 GCA_026706345.1 Gemmatimonadota bacterium
CCCGACCGTTTTGTTCGAGCATCAGATCATAGATCACCTCGCGTGGACTGCGGCCTTCACGCTGGGCAAGCGTCGCAATGCTCCGATCAGCGCTCGGCTCGTAGCTCAGCTCCTCACCCATGGGATAGGTGCGCTCCCAGACCCGCGCATTCTGATACAGCAGGGACATCCCGGTGGTGTGGGGGTCTTGTTCCGTGAGCAGCTTTTGGCGCAGCTCAGGCTTTCGCAGCTCGGCCATCTTCTCGTCGTGAGACAGTTTTTTCAGCGGTTGAAAACTCGGCAGATATTCAAACGGGTTCTCCCCCTGGAAGCTGAACAGAACACAAACCGGGCGCACAAACACCATCGGCGTGATCGGCACGCCCCCTTCCACCGCGGCCGTACATTTCGCCATGACCTCGAGCCATTGGGTGGGATAGCTATTGTTCTGAGGCAGGAGGAAGGTCAACGGGCAGCCCGTCGCCCGGGAGACCCGGATCATCATGTCCACTTCTTGCAGCAGGTCCGGATCTTCGCCGGCAATACCGCGCGGCACCATCTCCAGAATACCGCGTCCGGTTGAGCGCACGGCCCGGGCAATCCCGATCAACTCATCTTCATGGGCAAACGTGCCGGGGACCGGTTCGCCGTCATTAGCCGTATGCACCAGCGTCCGCGAACTCGAAAAGCCGAGCGCACCGGCGAGGACGGCGTCTTTGACAATAGCAGCCATCTTGGCGATATCTTCTTCAGTCGCGGGTTCGTTCTTTGCTCCGCGCTCACCCATGACAAAGGCCCGCACCGCGCCGTGCGTAATCATGCCGCCGGCGTCCAGGGTGCGGGGTATGCCATCCAGCACGTCGAGATATTCGGCAAAGCTCTGCCAGCCCCACGGCAGCCCGGCCGACAACGACGGAGCGGGAATGTCTTCAACACCCTCCATGAGGCCGATCAGCCACTCGTGGCGATCCGGCGTGGCCGGCGCAAAGCCCACACCGCAGTTTCCCATGACCACGGTCGAAACACCGTGCCAGAGCGACGGGGTCATTTGTTCGTCCCAGGCCACCTGGCCGTCATAGTGGGTATGCGCATCGACCCAGGCCGGCGTGACCAACAGCCCGTCGGCATTCACCGTCTGCTTTGCGCTTCCCAGGTCTTTGCCGACAGCGACAATGCGCCCATCGGCAATGGCCACGTCGCCAGTGAAAGCTGGCTTCCCCGTTCCGTCAATAATCTTTCCGCCGCGAATGACTATCTCGTGCATGCACAAACCTCCTTTGATGCTCTTTGTCTGATATGGCCGAGAGCACCATATAGGGTTCACCGCCTATCTGGCAACCAGCCTGAGAGCAATATCAGGTAATCGTCGTCCTATACGGAGTACGCCGCGGGGTTGCGAGGTCAACCCCGCGCGGCTAGGTAACAAGGAGGCAAGGGATTGGAGAAACCACAAACTAACAGGAGGAGAATGATGAGTGAGAACACCTATAACGGGAGTTGTTTTTGTGGAGCTGTGCAGTTGACCGTCACCGGTTCTCCCGCAGCTATGGGCTACTGCCACTGTGAGTCGTGCCGCCACTGGTCGGCGGGGCCGATCAACGCCTTTACCTTATGGCCGCCCGATGCCGTCCAGGTCACCCAGGGGGCGAATAATATTGGGACTTATGCCAAGACCGATAATAGTCATCGCAAGTGGTGTAAGGCCTGCGGCGGTCATCTATTCACCGAGCATCCCGGCATGGGCCTGACCGATGTGTATGCGGCCGTGATCCCGGATCTTCCTTTTCAGCCCGGCGTGCACGTCTTTTACGAAGAAACCGTACTGCGTATCCACGACGGCATTGTCAAACAGAAAGATGTGCCGGCAGAGATGGGCGGCTCCGGCGGAGTCCTGCCGGAATAGCCGTGAGCCCCCACTTCCCAGGAACCGGGACGCCCAGAGCGGCGGGCCGAGGCCGACCCACCTCGCCGCTCTGCTCCGCTACTCCTCGGCGGCCTGGAGCAATGCCACACCTCAGGATTGGGCGTCCTCCCCTCCGGGAGGTGTTGCGCCAGCGCCGTCTGCCCCCGCATCCAGGAGGGCATGCACCAGAGCCACGACACCCCCATACGCCGCCAGATGTAACGCACTCCACCCGTCTGCGTCCTGGAGGTCGGGATTGACACCCGCGTCG
>JAPOYX010000043.1 GCA_026706345.1 Gemmatimonadota bacterium
CCAGGCCGTTGTAGGCGGTGTGCGTCACCAGGTCGCGGCCGCCGGTTATGACGCGCTGCTGCGTGGGCCTGCTGCTCGCGTCGAAATAGGCCATGGCCTCGGTCGAGGCGCCCAGGTAGAGTCCGGCGACGTGGAAGCGTCCGCCGCTGCCGCGCAGGGTGAGCTCGGGCTGCCATGCGGCCGGGAAGTCTGTGCTGCTCGCCCGCGCGCCTTGCGTCTTCCTGGCGTCGGCGAAGCTGTCGTGGCGCATCACGGCCGCGAAGAGGTCGCCACTGGCGGTGACGTCGATTTCGCAGGTGTACCACGCCTGGTTCGGCGCGTCGAAATCGTCCAGATCGCTCGCCTGGAGCACGCCGTCTTCGTAGATCCTGAAGCGGTCGGCGCCGCTGTCGTAGCGTATCTCGAAGGACGCCTTGCTGCTTCGGGCCGTATCGCGAACCCCGAGGACGACGGGCGTGGCGCCGGTCTCCGTGGTGACGTACACGTCGGCGCGGATCGTCAGGGGCGCGCCGGAGGTGGGCAGGGCGTAGGTCCCGTCCGTGCCGATCCTCATGGCCTGCCGGCCGCTGAACCGGACGTCTTCGTCGACGCTGCCCGTGGTGACCGCGGGCACGCCGAGGTCGGGATCGACGGCGGCCGAGAAGACGGCGCCGGGCTTCAGGTGCGTGCCCGGGCCCAGGACGATGCGCTCTTTGGCGCGGAGCGTCACGGCGGCGCCGGGTTCGGCCGTCAGGCCCGCGTTGAAGCCGATCTCGTCCGCCTCGTAGCGCATCTCTTCGCCGTCTTTTACCGTCACCTGCGCATCGAAGTTCAGGCGGGGGATGAGGCGGCTGTGCAGCGGATGCCCTTTCGGATCCACGTAGGCCGCCGACGCGATCCGGTTGGGGTCGGCCTCGGCGTAGGCGTCCGCGTTCTCATGGCGGGACCAGGCGGTCGTCCGCCTCGCGGTGATCCGTCCCGCGGCGTCCTCGGAGAGGAAGGCCGAGCCAAGGGGATCCCGGTAGTAGCGCCTCGTGACGCCGTTGGCGTCCTGCATGGCGGTGACGGCCAGGTTCGCCGGGTCGTAGGTGGCCAGCGAGGTGGGCTGAGCAGCGGCGGGATATACGCGCACGTTGTCGACGAACAGGTAGCCGCCTGCTGCGCCGTTGCGGAAGAGGACCCGGTCGGGCGTGTTGCCGGAGGTGAGATCGTAGTATCCGGTCTTCGGGTAGCGCACGCCGTTCACCCGGGCGAACCAGCGCCGGGCGTTGGCAGAGGTATCCCACTCCAGGCGGACGTGGTGCCAGCGGTTGACGCGCCACGCGTCGTGAAGCGCTTCAGGGGTCAGGCTGCCGTTGTCGTGGACGCCGAACGTTCCGTCGGCCTTCAGATCGAGCCCCGCGACCGCGGAGGCGCCTGACGACAGAGTAACGGCGGAGTGGTCCGCGATGCCGTCCGCCATCACGTCGCACTCGAATACGCCCGCCCCGAGGGCCGGGATGTCCAGCCTGAGGGACTGGTCACTGGCGCCGCCCGTGGCGCGGACCACGCCGTCTGCGAGCGATACGCGGGCCGGACTTGGAGAAGACCAGGCCGGTGCGGCCAGGAGCGCCGCGGCGTCCCGGTAGTCGTCGAAGACGTAGGCTCTGGCCTGCGAGACCCTCGCATTGGCGAAAGTGGCCACCGGCGCGAGCCGGTCGTAACCCCACAGCGTGGTCTCTACGGTCCCTGCCGCGTCCCTTGTTTCGATGGGCCGCCCGTCCTCCGTGAAGCTCAGGACTTCCCGCTCCAGGCGACGCGCGGACGGCGTGCCTCCGTAGGTTCTCTGCACCTTGAAATTCGTGGCGTAGTCATACTCGGTATGATCCAGGATCCCGCCGCCGTCCCTGACCGTGACGGACGCCGGCTTGTCCCAGATACGCCGGGAATCGGTCATGATCTCATACTCCGGGTCGGAAGCCGCCGACGGCAGGAGGACGGCCTCGATGTCCCTGGCGTAGGCCCGCAGGCGCCACCGGTCCGTTCCGTCGGTTGGCTTCGGGGCGAGCGCGTTGATCGTCACTTCGATCAAGGCCCTTGGCGTCACGCCGGCGGCGTGTTGCGGGACGGCGATCTCCTCCTCGAAGGCGAGTTCCTCATTTTCGGTATGGTCCGAGAAGGCACTGACGCGGGTAGAACGGTTGTTCAATCCCGGCCAGACGAGGCGAACCGCCACCGACCCGGCCGGTCCGCCTGTGCCGGAGGCGGGCCCCAGTATGCGTTCCAGGCCGATCCTGCCCTGTACCCGGACGTAGGGATCGGCGACGTCGAAGGCCGTGGAGCGGTAGGTCAGGTCGAGCGCGCTCTCCTTGTCCAGATCCGGCGTCCCGGTCACCCGGGCCCAGAGTTCCTCCTTGCCGGACGGGTTCTTCGCCCAGTTTCGCCGGCCCACCGACTCGGAAACGGTCACGCTGTCCCAGGAGTAGTCCACTTTTGGGCTTTCGACGCGGGTGATTTCGGCGTAGGTCCGTATGCCCGTCGGCGCCGCGTTCCGGTTGGCGGAACTGTGCAGTGTCACCCGCATGTACGCCGAGCGCACGCGGCCGGGCACGACGAGGGTGGTATCCACGGTCACCTGGACCGCCGCCGTCGGCTGGGTGAAGGTCTCGTCGGCTATGATCGAGACGGGCGACGCGGGCGCGTCCCATACGATCTCCACCCGTGCCGTACCGTACAGATCCGCCGCGGCGCCAGACACCTCGTCGAGCCCGACCGTGCCCGCGACGTCGAGTCTCGGACTGTCCAGGCTGAACCAGTCGGTCTCGTACACCGCCGTAATGAGGTTTTCCTTGTTGTCATTCTGCCCGTTCGCCCGGGTCCACACCCGGGCTCTGCCGGTCGGGGACTGGTGATGGCCGGAGTCACCCTGGACGTCTCCCAGGGCCGGCGCGTTCTCCGACCAGGCGTACGGCGGGTTCTGATCTGTCGCGCCGCCCAGGGGAAGCGGATAGAAAGTCTCGGTGGCGCGGTAGCCCGGGATCTCCTCCCGTTCCACCAGGCCGTTGACCCGGTTGTAGCGATACCTCGTCGTGGCGGTTGCGCCGTCCGTGGTCTCGGCCGCCTCGGTCCGCCGCACCCAGAAGCTCTGCTTCCTGGCGCCGCCGTGATAGATCATGTCGTTGAAGTGGCCGGAGGCGTCCACTGCCCAGGTGTTCTCCAGCTTGCCGACCTCCGCGCCGGACGCGGCGTATCGCGTCTCCCGCTCGAGCAGCCCGCGCCACATGCGGCGCTGCGCCTTGCCCAGGTCCGTCGAGGCGGCCGCCAGGCCAAGCCGTTCCACGTCCTCCTTGCTCACGAAATCGCGCCGGATCTTGCCGTAGGACGTACTGTCCCTGTCCGCAATGTGCTCCTCCACCCACGGATACGTCACGGCTTCGACCGGACCGCTGCCGAAACGCCAGAGATCGGCCGCGGGCGGGTAGACGTACCGCGTGGTCGCGGCCATCGTACTGGCGTCGCCGTCATCGTCCACGTCGCGCCCGGATACGCGGTATGCGTAGTCGCCGTACTTCTTGGCCAGATAGGACGCTTCGGGCTGCGCGTGACTCGACGTGGTGGCCTGCTCATAGGCAATGGCCATGGTCCGTCCCGTGGGGAACTTCACGCTGGTCAGGCGGTACTTTGATGACGGGCCGTAGTTGAAGGTGTAGGAAGGCAGGGGCGCCTCGCCCTTGCCCTTTATCGTCACCGAAGTCAGCAGCGTCAGGTTCAACCGCCGATGAGGATCCACGGAGGCGGCATGGGGTTCGGGCCTGACGCGGGTGCTGTCGAAGGCGAAGTCGATCGTGGTGATGGGCCGGTCGGCCCCGTCCTCGACCGTGATGGCGCGGAGCCGCCTCGTGGTCTCGATGCCGTCCAGCGACCGGAACAGGAAGGGATGGTAGAGCTCCTGCGGCGACCGGTAGAGATTTCCGGTGGGCATGGCGTCGAGCATCTCCTGCGCGGTGGGGATCCGGACTTGCCCGATGGTCGAGTCCGCTGAGACCGAGCCGGTGGCGAAGTCGTAATACTTGTTCCTATTCACGAATGAATCGCCGGCCAGCGGCAGGTCCTTCGACCGTTCCGGCGCGGTGAAAGTCACCCGCCGCACCAGGTCTCCGGTCGCGTTGTGAAACCGTATCTCCGCCAGGTGCGACGTCCGGGACGTCTTGACCACCGTGTATTCGGTGGTGATCGTTCCGATGCGCGGGTCGATGTCGCCTGCGCTGATCAGGTTCCGGAAGCTGTTGAAGACCTCGCTTTTCTCCTGGTTGGTACGCACGGTGGTCACCGGCTTGTCCGCCTCGTACCGGAAGTAGACGGCATTGCCCTGCGGATCCCTGATGGAGGCCAGGTTCCACTGGTACACGAATCTTCTGTTCAGCCAGCCGGAGGCCACGATGGTATCCCCGCGCGGGCTCGTTTCGGATCCGAAGGCCATGGCCTCCGTGGTGAGGTTGGCCCCGTATCCGCCGGCGGGACCGAAGGTATACACGTTTCCGGACAGGTCGGTGGCGGTCCAGGTGGAGGTCAGCGAATCCTGGTCGTTCCACCTGATGTCCCAGAACTGCCGGCGCTCGGCGATGAACCGGTTGGTCAACGGTGCGGTGCGGCCGTCCGATTCCTTCTGCCGGATGAGCGGATAGTAGCCGCCGGGCAGCACCAGGGCCAGGTCGTACTCGTTGGGGTTGTTGGTGATCCACTGGCCCTGGGCCGGCTCCGTCGTATTGTAGCCGCCGATGACCTTGACCGCCCCCACGGTGAGGTTCCAGCCCAGGCCCGCCCATGAAGGCTGGTTGAGCGTGTAGGTGGCTCGGCCGTCTGCAATGTTCCCGCGCAGCAGCCGGTCGGGCCCCACGATGCCGCTGCTGTACTCGAGGGCCAGCGGCCAGGACAGGTCGCCCGATCCGGCCACCGTGGCCAGCGGCAGCGAGAAGGACCAGTCGCCGGTGAAATAGTCCACCCGGTCCGCCTCCACGGCGCTTTGAAGGTGCTCGAAATCATAGGCGCCGTGGGTCAGCTGCGTGGTGGCCGTCTGCCCTGAAGCGGAAAACGCGCCGACCGCGAATACAAGGGCAGTGAACAGCAGTCTGGCAACCGCGTGAGCGATGCCGGCGTTCTTTCCGGGCGCGCGTGACTGTGACAAGTCGTTCGATGTGAGGTGCTTTGCGGACATGGGATTTCCCCTGCCTTTCCGTTCGATCAGAAGTAGCACGGGGACGCTGAAGGTCCGCGGGGTGCGGGTCCGCTAAGGGACGCGAGGGTATTCTGATGCGGTTTTAGATGGGCCAATGCGTGACGCACGGGCGTTATGGTCTAACGTTTCCTCTTTGTCGGTGTCGTCTGTGGCAAGATCGTGATTTCCGGTAACTTTTCCCGGCACCCCGAAAGACCGCCCTGGTGGCGGCCTCCGGGGTGCCGCGATACTCCGCTCGCGTCAGCGTATCACCGGTCCGTCTCCAGCTTCGAAAGCCGCTTCTCCAGCGATTCGATGTATCGTTGTTGCAGGGCAAGCTGCCGCTCCTGCTCGTCGATCACCTTGCGCTGGGACGAAAGCGTCCTGTGCTGGTCGATGGTGTAGAGCATCAGTTCCTCCACCTTCTCCAGCAGCCGGGTCTGCATCCGGCCGACGCTGACTCCTTCGGCTTCCATCTCTGCGCCCGGGGCGATGCCCGGCAGATGGCCATGGTTCTGTACATGCGCTTTCAGTTCGTTGAGGGAAATGAGGTCGTAGTCCTCGTCGAACACGTAGTCGGCGGGCGTGATCGCATCCAGGTGGATTTCCTCGGCCTTGATGCGGCCGTCCACGACGAGACGCTCGTCCGGGTCGTCCACGCCGATGCCCACGTTGCCGTCGAGACGGTAGACGTTGCCGGTGCCCGAAACCGACCAGGGACTGCCAGCAGTTACAGTGACGTGGAAGGCCGTACTCGCCGTCGTACTCATTCCGGTTCCAAGGTATACCGTTACGTTTACCTCGCCCTCACCGGCTCCCGCGATCGTCAACATGTTCTCTGAAACGCTTACCGTCACCAGCTCCGTGTTCGAAGACTCCGCCGTGAACTCGAGCATGCCGATCGTCCCGGTAACGAAGGTGGACAGGTCCAGCTCAAGCTCGCAGCAGATTGCAACGACCTGCGCCGGTATGGTCCCCAGCGTTGGCGTCGACTGGTCGGGGGCCGGTTCGGCGAACGCGTGTCCATGCGCGGCGCTGCCATGCGCTTTCGGTGTGATGAGTGTAACCAGCATTGCAATGGTCAAAAGTATCCTGAACATGAGTTGCTCCTTCCTATGGTTGATGGAATCTGTGGTTCTGCGCGCTTCGCGGGATGCGGACCCCGCCCTGAAAGTCATTCTTCCAACCTCCTGAGCCGTTGTTCCAGCTCGCTGGCCTGCTTCTTTCGAACCTCCAGCTTCTGCTGCTGCGAGACGATGCGGTCGCCCTGTACGCGAAGCTGTTCGTGCTGCGCGATGATGTAGAGCGACAGTTCTTCGATTTTCTCCAGGAGCGTGGTCTGCATCCGGCTGATGCCGATGCCGTTGGCCGCCATCTCCGGGCCGGAGGCCACGCCCGGCAGGTGGCCGTGGCGCTGGATGTACCGCTCCACGTCCGCCAGGGGCATGAGGTCGTAATCCGCCTCGAATACGTAATCGGCAGGGATCATCGTCAGGCGGTATTCCTCCGCCTCGATCTTCCCGTCCACGACCAGCTTCTGGTCCGGGTTGTCCACGCCGATGCCCACGTTGCCGGTAAGGCGGTATACGTTCTCCCCGGAGACCGACCAGGGATAGAGGCCGGATTCATTCATCGTGGCCTTTACCGTGACCGTGAAGGACTGCTTCACCGGATCACAGTCCGGCTTGCTGACCGTAACGCTTACCGTATCCGTGCCGGCGGTCTTGGGCGTGATGGTTAGCGTGTCTTCCGTCATGCTCGCTGTATATATGTTGGTGTCCGAAGACGAGGCCGCGTACATGGGCGTGAAGCCGGCAGGCAAGGTGAAGTATCCGGATACATCTATCCCGGCTGGATCTCCGCCGACGGTAAGCTCCTGGGCCGGTATGGAGCCGGTTGTTCCG
>JAPOYX010000044.1 GCA_026706345.1 Gemmatimonadota bacterium
AGGGGATTCGCGGCCGACGTCGCATCTGCATCTCCCTGGTCGGCGATATACAACTCGTATTGGACCTGGGCGATTTCGGCTTTTTCCTGCTCCTCAAGGAGGGCCACCCGCCGGGCGGCGAGATTGGCCTCGGCTTCCCGCACCCGGTACAGAAAATCCGTCTCTTCTATGCGGATGATCGTCTGGCCCGCCGTTACCCGTCCCCCGCTCTGGAATCCCGGATCCACCCAGTCGATTTTCCCCCCCACCTGCGGTGCGATACCGACCTCGGCGCTTGGCCTCACGGTCCCGGACCCGTAGACCGGTATGGGACCGGTACTGGCCGAAACCAGTCCCGTCTGCGCGAACGGGATCTGGGGCGGGAGTTCGGTGCGGGTCGGTTCGGGTGCCAGTGAAATGAGAAAAGCCGCCAACGCCACTGAAACACCGAGGATGGCGCCGGCGATGACAAAGCTGAAAATGCGGGACATGGCGATTTACTCCAGGACGCTGGCAAGCAGACGTGGTTGAAAGAGGGAACGTATCCCGCATCTGCCGGTCGAGGAAGGACACGTTCCCTCTTTGGTGTCAGGAGCTAGGTTACTCTGCCGGATGGCTTCCCCTTCGTTCAAAGAGTAAACGTGTCCAGCTTTTTTGTGTGATTGGAGGACACGTTCCCTCTTTGCAGTCCACGCGCCCCCCAGCGCGCGGTGCAATACCAGACGCACGTGCCCCAGGTCACGCTGCGCCGTTGCCAGCGCGGACTGCGCGCCTAGGAGGGTGTGCGTTGCCGTCAGGAAATCCTCATAGTCACCCACTCCAGAGACATAACGCTGTTCCTGCAACGCCATTTCGGCCTGAGCCTCTTGCGCCCGCGAAGCCAGTAAGGCATACCGGCGGCGGTTGGCCTCCAGTCCCGCCAGGGCGGCCTCGACCTCGTTGACTGCGCTGACCACGGAACGCCCGTAGGCGGCGGCCGCTTCATTCCAGCGGGCCTCGGCGAGATCAACGTTGCTGCGCAGCCGTGAACCCTGAAATGCGGGGCCAAGCAGGTTGAAGCTCAGGTTCCGGAACCATTGATCCGGGTCGAACCACTCGCCCGCCTCGGCACTTTGCAGCCCGATGGAACCGTACAGGGATAAGCTCGGCAGCAAATCCGCGCGGCGTGCGCCAACGGTGTAGCGGGCCGCTTCCATCCGCTGCCTTGCCGCGTTGACGTCAGGCCGTTGTGCCAGAAGGTCGGCCGGAATGCCTGCCGGAACCGGGTCGAGCGCGGCAGAGGGCGTCAGGGAATCGGGCAACATGCCCGCGAGGTCCGCATGGTACCCCCCCAGGAGCACCCAGAGGCGGCCTTTCGCGTCCGCCAGCAGCGCTTCGATTTGCGGCAACCTGGTTTGCGCGTCGCTCAGGTTCTGCCGCGCCGTATAGAGGGCGCGTGCATCGGTCAGCCCGCGGTCATAGCGGGACTCAGCCAGGGACGCCCGCTGCTGAAAGATTTCCACGACTTCGTCGGCCAGCCGCCGTTGGTGGCGCAGGTCGACGATCTCCAGGTAGGTGCGCACGGTTTCGGCCAGCACACCTATGCGGGCTGTCAGGTAGTCCGACTCCGAAGCCTGCCGCGCGGCGGCGGCGGCGCGCGCGTCGTTGCGATTGCGGCCCCAGAAGTCAAGTTCGTAGGAGATGTCAAGACCCAGGTCGTAGGTCGTCAGGCCGATCCGGTCGGGAATCTCGAAGCCAAAATCGCGGTATACGTCGGAACCCACCCCCAATTCGTCCAGGTACGCGGCAATACCCGCATTGGTAGATGTCTCCATGTCGGTGATACCAAGAGAAGGCTGAAGCAGCGGAAACGCCGGGGCTTTGACGATACGCTCCCGTGCCCTGGCCTGGTCGACCCGGGCAACCGCCTCGGCGAGGTCGAAGTTCGAGGCCAGCACCGCTTCGATAACCTGGTCAAGAACCGGGTCGGCGAACGCCTTCCACCACTCCAGCGGCTCGTATGAGCCGGCAACTTCACTTTCGGCAAACTCGTCGGGTAACTCCATCGCTGCTTCGAGAACCGGAGGCATTCGATTTGGTGTCAGGGAGCAAGCGGAGATGAGACAGCCGACGATTACCGGAAATAACAGTGTGGTTGATCTGATTGGCATGTCGCTGACCCGACAAACTTTAACGTGGTGTTCCGAGGTGTCCGCCTCATTGGAAAAGCATCATCGCGAATTTGCGAGTTCGTTTCAAGCGGTTCGGCGCATCTCCAAGGGGTTGTGTCTCTCCACTCGCAATTTGTCTCGGTAACGTTGCCGATGGCAGGAGCGCAACGAGGTCCGCAGGCCGCTCTAGTACTCAATATGATCCACCTTGCCCTGCCACTCCCGAAAGACTGCTAACGCCTGCTCGCGCAGCAATTGCTGGGCGGGGATTTTGCGCTCGGCCCACGGCCGTTGTAATTCCCGGTAAAAGACCTGGTCGTCGAAGCCAATATCCCGAGCGTCTTCGGTGGTATTGGCGAAATAAATTTTTTCGATCCTGGCCCAGTAGATGGCGGCGA
>JAPOYX010000045.1:0-646 GCA_026706345.1 Gemmatimonadota bacterium
TCTCCAGCCAGCCCGCCAGTTCCTCGGCGGCGATCAGCGGAACCGGTTCCCTCCCCCGCCGCCGTATCAGCACCGGCTCGCGCGTATCGGTGACCTGGTCCATCAAGGCGGCCAATCGCTCCCTTGCTTGTGTATAGCTGGTTTCGTAAATCATCCGAACTCTCCAGACGTACAGGTTTACTGTACGACTCACTCACTCGCAGGTCAATCTTGACTCTTTGGCGGAATCTGCCCGTACCGACTTGACCGCTTCATCCACGAGGGCTTCGACTTGGGACTCGGAGCGGCCCGAAAACACGCCTGTCAGCCTGGCGCGCAACCGTTCGAATTCTTCGTCGAGTTTGCGCAACCGCTCGAAGCGGCCAATGTCGACCAATGCCGCCACCGGCCTACGGCGAATACCAGATCGGCGAACCGTAAGCTCTTTCCCGGGTCGTCATCGGCACGTCGGTGGGC
Source organism: Gemmatimonadota bacterium (assembly GCA_026706345.1). Taxonomy (NCBI): domain Bacteria; kingdom Pseudomonadati; phylum Gemmatimonadota; species Gemmatimonadota bacterium. The sequence continues at coordinate 457 of JAPOYX010000045.1, forward strand.
AAAGTCTGCTTGTGTTCATTTGCATCGTAGGCGGTCCACCGGGGTGTCGGAATCTCAATGACCCGAGCGTAGTAGAACGACGGCCGATCGGGGTTGAAATCCGGATCGGTCCAGAACGCTGACAACTGGGACGAGCCGATGCTGTTCTTCCAGGACGCATCCCCGACATCCACGGTATTGCCCACCGGCG
>JAPOYX010000045.1:656-2371 GCA_026706345.1 Gemmatimonadota bacterium
TTCTCTCGCCCGACCAGGCCACATCGTAGACCTGTTCCCTGGCACGTCCCGCCTCGTCCAGCCAGCCCTTGACAATCTGAATGCGGTCCAGGTTGCCGCTCTGGGGATCCTTGCCCGCTGCCACCAGGAAACCCGGTGCCCTGTTCTCCGGCCCCGCGGAGAGTTCGCCGCCCATGGGGACGCCCTTTTCGTATCCGATCCCGGCCAGATTCGCGCTTTCCCGGTCCTCGGCGCGGAAATCCCAGCCCGCAAAGAAACGCAGGGTTATTCTCGGCCCGGTGGTCGCATAGACTTCCCGGCGCAGCATGGCGTCGAAGATGGCCTCCCGGCTGTTCTCCGTTGCCCATACCGCCGCCAGGCCGGAGGCCGGGTATTCCCAGCCCCCGCGTTTGGCACTTTCGGTCCAGGGCCGCCACCGGTCCGGGGACGGCTCGCCATAGACGAATTTGCCGAAAAAGTTGTTCTCATCGGCTGTGGCAAGGCCCGTATGCGAGTCAGTGGAGCCAATCAGGCCGAACTGGAACGGGTTGATTCCCACCAGCGCCTGGATTTCCAGGCCGCGCTTGAGGCCGGAACGGGCGTAATCTCCAGCCAGGGTCGCCGGGTCGGCGCCGTCGTAGTAGAAGTTGCCGTCATCCCAGGTCTCGTAGTCGGCGAATTCATCGTTTGGCGAGAGCAGCGGGTGGGTTTCGCTGTCGCCCTTGACCTGGGTGGTCTCGTAGAGGGGTTCCCAGCGGCTGCGGGTGCGGGCATATCCGGCGTTCATGGGGCTGCCGTCGAATCGCTGCAGGGAGAACATCAGCCCCTCGCTCATGTTGCCGTTGTGGGGGATGGCAAGCACCCGGCCGGAGGTCTCCGACTCGTAGCGCTGCATCCATCGCCACAGGTCTTCGGGGTCCATGCCGTCGGCGACCCGGGCGGGCATGAGCCGGCGCACCGTCGCTCCGTCATCGCGATAGATCACCACCCGGTGCAGGTTGTTCCAGTCCGGCATGGAGGTCCATTCGTAGCCGATCAGGGTGGTGAAGGTTCCGGGCTGGTAGAAGCGGTCCGCCACCGCCGTGTAGTCGTTCCACACCCCACGGGCGAAAGCTTCGTCCAGCAGAATCGGTGGGAGGTCCTCGCTGGCGCCGAAAGCCCCGACTATCTCGAAGACGGCGGCCAGCAGTTCCGCATCGTCGCCAGAGGCAATCATGCGTTGCCAGCGGCGCACCGTCGGGTCTACGCCGAAACGGGGGTTGCCGTTCATGATTTCCGTGACCGTGCCCAGGGCGTCCGAGTGGTCCGCGATCACCAGGAAATCCAGCGGGCGGGACAACTGGGCCGGTACGCCGCTCGTCGAGACGATCTGCTCGCCCCGGGCGAATCGATAGGCGTCTTCGGGCGTGCGCACGGTGCCCATGGCGCCGGCGTCCATGGAAAGCCGGGTGTGCAGATGCGTATCGCCCCAGAAGACCTCGGTTGGCCAGGCCGCGCCTTCCGAAGACGTCGCGACCTCACCGGGTGAAATCAGCAAACCCGCAATTGCCGCGATCAATATACCGCTGTGGCCGGTTCCGGAGCCCAACCGATGGGTGCACCGCGCGCGATCCGCTCGCATGGAAACACTTTTCATCTTATTGATTATATTAAATATTAAGATGCGCTTGCATCGGGAACCGTTCCTTTCAAAAAAACCGCCGGCACCCGGCAGCGAGTTCGCATGCGGCGCTTCC
>JAPOYX010000046.1:0-2127 GCA_026706345.1 Gemmatimonadota bacterium
AAAACAAGCAGGTCGGCCTGCACCACGTCGCCCTCCAGGTCGAGAACTTCGACGAGCTAAAAGAGAGCTATCAGACGCTCAAGGCCCACGACGTGAAGATCACCGCCACGATCGATCACGGTATTACCAAGAGCATTTACTTCCTCGACCCGGAAGGCAATCAGTTCGAGCTGTACTATAATGTTGGCGAAGATGGTCTGGAGCGCATGCGGCGCGGAGAGGCCAACGCCCTCGACCCATTGGATCTCGAAGCGTAAGGGCGAAAACAAGCGTAGACCTTTCCTGGCATGCCTCATTCAGGTCATGACAACGTTGAATTGACCAAATATGCCTGTACGGAAACCTGTTATTCACCATCGAGGCGACCTGGACTGGGAAGGCTGGACGGACCCGGACCTTGCCGCGAAGAGTCCATGCCGCTGGAAGCTTCTCGTCACAGGCGAACGCGATGCAAGTAGCGGACTCGTCACCGGTATAGCGGAACTGCCGCCCGGCGTGTCGCTTCCCCTCCATCACCACGAACCCGAGGAAACCTATTATGTCGTCAGCGGCTCCGGTCACGTGGCGATTGACGATTCCGAGGCATCCCTCGGCCCAGGCTCAGCAGTCTATATCCCGTCTAACGCCAAGCATACCGTCCGCTGCACCGGTACCGAGCCGCTGGTTTTCGTGTTCTGCCTCGCCTGCGACCGGTTCGACCAAAACATGTATCATTCCGATGCGTAACAGCCGGTGAGCGGGCAGCATGTCGCGCGCACAAATCGCGCCGGAGGGGAGCACTCCAGGTCGGGGGACTATCCGGGGAGGAGGGGCTAAATAACCGCCTCTAATTGGATGATGACGTTGTCGCGATCGCGCAGAAACCCGATGCCGTTATACTGACCATCCAGATAATTATACTGCACGGTAAAGCGAAACGGATCGCGGATAAGAGTGATTTCGGGTTGGACCAGCCAGGACCCTTGCCAGTCGTACAAAAAGATCAGCTTTGGCTCGACCCTGCCAGAGAAATAGGCGGTAGAGATCAACAGGGTTTGAATCAGTTGGTGCTGGTCGATGTTGACAAAGCTCTGATTGTCCCGATTGGGCTCGTAAATCGGCGCGGCAAAATGCCCGAAGCCGTACGAGCCCGACACCGCCGAGACCGGCGTGTCGTTGAAGTCCAGGATGTGCCGACCAAAGATCTGGCTGCTGATGAGAAAGGATTCGTTCGGGTTCAGCAGGCTGATATAGCGCGTCATATCTATCCCGAGAGACCAGCGCACCACATCGGATCGGGTGATCTTATTCCGGTAGCGCATCAAAGGGCGGCCCGTGTCCGGGTCGGTGTCGACCTGTTGGTAGCCGGGCGTGATCCCGCCCGTTAAGGCCGGACCCAGAAGCTGGTCCGAGGCGGAATTGTGAAAAAACGGCTCGGAGTGAAAATAGGCGAACTCGCTGCGGAGAATGGACGAGATGCGGGGCACCCCGAAAGTGAGCGAGCCGCCGCTGATCTGTATTTTCGGATACAGCGCCTCGGCCCGGAAGTGGTCGGTCAAAAAGCGGCCGGTGTCGCCGGCCTGTACCGCGGCCTCAAAAGCGCCCAGACTGACGGGTCGGTTGGTCGGCGTGACGATGCGCAGCACGGGCGTGTCCAGATAGGTGGCGTAGTGGGCCAGGCTAAACATGACCTCGCCCCACACGCCCACAATGCGCCCACCCCCGCGCGCGTCCGCGAAATTCTTTGAGGGCTTTTTGATCAGACCGGTGACCCCCGGCGGGTTAGGTGTGGACCAGGGGGAGCCGGTCGGCACGGGCGCGGCAATTTTATCGTCAAAGACCAGAAAGCCTTCAAGGTTGAGCTCAGACAGCGGCCCCACGCCGCCAAACCCATACACGACCCGGGCCATATCGAGCGGCACCCGTCGCTCATCGATCGAGACCAGGAAGCCGCCAAAGCCGGCGTCGAGCGGATTGATCTGATCCAGGAGACGAAACACATCGGTCTCGCCCCACGACAGGTTCTGGCGTCCGATTCGCATGAAGAACGGCCCATAGGCATAGTTCACATAGGCCTCAAACAAGCGATGCCGATGCCGCTGAGCTTGGCGCAGGTGTAGCGAGCCGCCTCCGGATGGTCTTCCTTCC
>JAPOYX010000046.1:2137-2831 GCA_026706345.1 Gemmatimonadota bacterium
TAGGCCTCAAACAAGCGATGCCGATGCCGCAAGCGTTGGCGCGGGTCGCCATGCCGGCAGCCAAAGCGCCGGGGGTGCGCCCGCTTTGCCTTGGTCGGCGCGCCGCAGTCCGCAAACAGCGGATAGCGCTCCCGAAAAGCCGCCGGGCCATAGTCCCACACCCCGTCGTATTCCCCTCGGTAGGTCACAAAATAGTCGAGCGTATCCGCTCTCAGCAGCCGCAGGGGGGCGAGCAGCGCTTGCAGCGGTGCCAGCAGCCCGGTCGCGTTCCCCGCTACCAGACCGGTCAGGTCATGGCTCAGCTCGCCCTGAATAAACGTCCGGTTCTGGAGCATATTCCAGTCGTTATAGGGAGTCTGGAGGCGCGTATTCTCCGCCGCCCGCTCAACGGAAAAGGCAGTGCGATTATAGACGCGCCCGCTGAAGCGCAGGCTTTCGTCCTGATCGAGAAAAACCGCCCAAGCCGGAACGGACTGCAAACCCAGCAGCACGCCAGCCAGCAGGCCGACCCACCACCCTTTTCCCGGCAGACGGACGGGCATCTCAACGTGTGGAATACGCATTGCCACTGCCTTACTTCCCGCGCAGCATGAGGGTCATGACAGTGAACTGACTCGGGGGGAGGTCCCGATTCAGGAGAATCTTGGTGATCTGGAAATTGTTGGCCCGCTCAAGCTGATAGTCAATCGAGCCC
>JAPOYX010000047.1 GCA_026706345.1 Gemmatimonadota bacterium
ATAATCAGCCGGGAGATGCCCGTCGGCTTCGCAGCCTTTGTAGCGGACCATGTCGAGCAGCACACCTCGGGTGACAAACGACTGGTAGAGCTTACCAATATCGTTCCTGGACGCCCCGCCGTGGGCGGTGATGGCGCTGGCCGGCACATCGTTGTAGTACTTGCCGTCATAGCCCACGTGGGCCAGGCTGTCCCACTGGGTCGAGCCTTGCAGATACATGGTAATATAGTCGTCGTTGGCAATGGCCGAGCCCGCCAGACCGACTTCCTTGACCGGGACGTTGAGGATCGACATAAACCGCTGGGGCGGGGTGCGGGTGGGAAAGACCGGTCCGTCCTGATCAATCGGAATGCAGCAGCAGAAGACCTGCCCCTTGCGGACCAGTCTGGCCGCGGCGACAATCACCTCCGGCGTAATGAAATTGGCCGTCCCCTTTTCATCGTCCGCTCCCCACCGACCCCAGTTTGAGACTTTTGGTATGGCTTCGCGTCCAGGCATACTCGCCCTCCTTTTTTGGAATATGCCGTTGTTATAGCGGAGCCGGAGCAGCGCTTGTAGTAGACGCTTCCTCTCAGGAGCGGTCTTCTCTAGAGGGATTCAAGCACCGTTAGCAGCTCGTCCAAACGGCGGACAACGTGGTAGTCGTCGGTGCTCTGCTGGCGGCCGGAGCGCTCGATCAGGACCGGAGTAAGTCCGGCATTTCGTGCCCCGACAATATCCAGCTCATAGCTGTCACCGATATGCAGGGCTTCTTGCGGCCGGAGATCACACTTCGTGAGTGCTTTCTGAAAGATGGCAGGCTCGGGCTTGGCCGCCCCGGCACGCGTCGAGGCAACAATAGGATCGAAGAAGTGGCCGATGTCCAAGCCGTCAAGCACGCCAAACAGGCGGGCGTCGAAATTTGAAATCACCCCGAGACGATACCCACGCGCGTGCAGAGCCGCCAGCGTCTGCCGGGCTTCCGGATAAAGCTGCCACGCTCGCGGTTCGGCAAAGAAATCGTACAGGGCATGAAAGTAGGCTTCAAAACCGGGAAACGGACCGAGCGGGGCAAAGACCTGCCGGACCACATCGTGCCACCAGGCTTTCTCCAGCCGTGGAACCTGGTCCGCGTCCGCGCCGGGAAAGGCCATGGGCGGCGCGGTCGCAAAGCAGCGTCGAAAGCCGGCTTCCAGGTCCCGGACGCTGACGGCCTTGCCATGCGCACGGGCCAGCCGGGCGTAGGTCTCGCCGACCGAACCATTGACGCGAAGCAGCGTGCCCGCGGCGTCAAAAAATATGACGCGCATATCCATCGTCCGTCTTCAGTATCTCATCCAGCGCGGCCAACAAGGCGTCAATATCGTCCCGGCTGGTATAGTAATGAATCGAGACCCGCAGCCCGCCGACCCCGGAGCAGTACCGCACGGTCGGATAAATATTCCGGGCTTCCAGCGCCTGATTGAGTTGATGGACCCGGTCCGCGTCCGCAAACGGCTCGCAGGTGACAATGCCCGACCGCAGCGCGTGCGCCTCTTGGGTCCAGACCTTGATGTCGCGGCGTTTCAGCTCTTCTATCAGAACGTCGCCCAGCGACAGAATATGCTCGGTGACGGCGGCCGAGTCGAGTTGATTGACATAGGCCAGTGACTCTGCCAGGCCCGCGGTCCCGAGATTTTTGGGCATGCCATGGACCTCGAACCGGCGGGCGTCCGAGGCCAGGGGCAGGGACATAAAGGGCGTCAGCCCTGGGTCGCCAAGATAGCGGAGCCACCCTTCCGGCGGCTCGGCCAGCGCGAACAGGCCATGAGCCAAGCCCGGTTCGACCTGCTGCTGGACTTCCGAACGGATGTATAGCAGCCCGATATTGAACGGCGCGTTCAGCCATTTCTGGGCACCTGCGGCCAGGAAGTCGACGCGCAGATTTGAAACATCGAGCGGTAGGGCGCCCAACTGCTGAATGGCGTCCACCACCAGAAAACAGCCCCGCTCTTCGGCCAGGTGTGAAAACGCGGCCAGGTCCATACGCAGGCCGTTGATCCATTGCACCGAACTCACCACGATCGCGCGGGTATGTTGGTCCATCAAGCGGGCATAGTCATCCACACCAATCAGGCCGTCCCGATGACGCGCAACCCGAACCTCAACCGCCTGCTGCTTCTGGGAGTGGGCGGCGCTGATGGCAACCTGCGGATATTCCAGGTCGCACAGCACGATATTGTCACCAGGGGCAAAAGGAATAGCGGCCAGGGCGGTATTCAGCCCCATGGTGGTATCGTCGGTAAAGGCGATTTCCGTGGGCTGAGCCCTGAGCAGCCGAGCGGCTTCCTGTCTGGCCTGAACGCTCGGCTTGCCGAGCGCCTGATAATAGGCTGGGTAGCCCATCTCAGCCGGCCCCTGACCGAGCAGGGTCGCCGCGCGTTGGACGGCCTGGGTTGCGGACCTCGGCGGCAGCCCAATCCCGGCAGCATTCAGATAGACCTGTTGCGTCGTTCCCGGAAAATCCGCGCGTACCGCGTTCACGTCAAACATACTCCCTCCCAAAGCACCAGCGCTGTCAAACTCCGCCCACCATCGATTGGCTCGGCGCATTTGTCAACAAAGACCCTACGCAGCGTGACTTCAATGATACACCACGCGCTCTTCACCGGACGAGGTAATGGCACTCAGCAGGCGGTCAATGGCGATCCGAAGCTGTCGCTCGTTCTCTTTGCGCCGAGGCTCTCCGTCAGTACTTGGTCGGCTCTCTCCGGCTCGCTCCCGAAAGGCGTCGAGCTGGATTTCCAGGCGCTCGGCAAGTAAACGATCCGTGTCCGCCAAGGCAGGCAGGCTGAGGCGTCCGGTGTCCAATTCATCGACAACAGTCAGCAAACGGTTGAGCAGGCCGGTGTGGTATTTGCCAACTTCTGTCAGCAGGGACGAGTGGTGACGAATGGGCTTGAGAAAAAAGGCACTCCCAAACGCCCGGACAGCCCCGGTCAGGTCGCCGCGTTCAAGCAGTTCATCGCCGCGCTGACAGCGCAGACTCTGACGGCGAAAAGCCGCCCGTTCAAACAGGCCGCCAAAGGAAGCCCGGAATCCCCCAAGGAAAATCTTGCCCAAGATATAAATGAGGCCAATACTGATGGCCAGAAAGCTCAGGCTCAGGAGCAGCGTGAGAGCAGACACGTCCGGCATGCCGTTACCTTACCACCTCTTATACGGGAGGGTAGTGGGGAATAACCCAGAGGCAGCATTACCCACTGGGAGAGGCTTTCTTTTCCGTTCGTTCTCACGCACTGTAGTAGGTCATCATTTTTTCTTGGTGTCCGCGGTTTTTCCCGAGGTCTTGCTCTTCTTGATTTTGCGGCGGATGTACACCGTACCGCCCGATTCCTTCCTGATTTCAAAACTACCGGACTTTTCGGCCAACGTACTCAGATTGGAACAGCCGTAAGTCCGTGGGTCGAAGTCCGGCGCGGCCCCGAATATACGACTCCCGACATTACTGAGATGAACCCAACCGTCATCGTCCGCGTCCTCCATCGCCTTGGTGATAACCTTCACAGCCTTGGAGGGAGATTCTTTTTTCGACTCCTTCGTCGGCGAGGCGGTCGCTCCGTCTCCCTTTTCATCCTCGGTTTCGGTTAGATTTTCCACATAGATAAACCGGTTACAGGCGCTACGGAATGCTTCCGGGGTCTTACGCTCACCAAAGCCGTAGACCACAAGCCCGTCCTCCCGCAACCGCTGCGCCAGACGAGTGAAATCGCTGTCGGAGCTAACGAGGCAAAATCCGTC
>JAPOYX010000048.1 GCA_026706345.1 Gemmatimonadota bacterium
AGCAGATCGACAATTTCGAAATCGGCGTCAAGAAGACCTTCGGCGACCGCGTCCGCCTGAACGCGTCGTTTTTCTACAACTTCGTCAACAATCTGCAACGTGAACTGGCTTTCGGCGAGGACCTCCCTGCCCCGGACCCGATCACGGGTCGCCCCGTCATCACCTTTGTGGATGGGCGGCCGACCATACAGACGGTGCAGAACATCGTGCAGGTGATTCGGAATACGGCCGACGCCGAATTCTGGGGCTTGGAAATGGAGGGGATGGTGGTTCTCTCCCCCGGCTTAGTCTTTTTTGGCTCGCTCGGCTATGTCGAGCCGGACTACACCACGGTCAAGTTCGACCTCAACCGGGACGGCAAGCTGGACGACAAGGACGAGGACCTCGAACCGCCGCGGGCTGCGCACTGGACCTATAACCTGAGCCTGCTCCACAACATCCGCGTCGGTCCCCGCGCTCGGCTCGCCTCGCGCGTCATCTACGCCTACCGCGACAAAGAGTATACCAACGACGACAACACCGGATTCAACCGACAGCAGAAGATGTTACAGGCCGGAGTGGATGTCCATATCGACAACAGTCAGTGGGTGGTCGGCCTGTACGGCAAGAACCTGCTGGACTACGCGCGGTTCGGGACGGACATTCAACTGCCCACCGGCACTCTCTCGCCGTTGATGAGAGGGCGGGTGTTCGGCCTGGAGTTGACCCATCACTTCACCGATAGCTGAGTGCCGCGGCCCGGCCGTTTTCGGCTAGGATTTATCCGCCAGCTCTCGGCCCTTGCCCGGCGTCGGGTCTTTGACGAGGCCGTAGATTTGACGGCCCTCGTGGTCTTCGGGCAGATGCTCGGTAATCGGCGTACCCTCGGGTGTCACGAACAGCAGGCAGTGGCAGTATTTCCATTTCTTCATTTCGTCACAGGCACAGACCCACTCGCGACTGCGTTCGACCTCGGCTTTTTTGTCGGGATAAAAATTGCACGGGCAGAGCGGCCGGCCGACCTCGTCGATATTATTGGCCAGACCCAGAATCACCGATTCGGTCACCTCGGGCTCCGGATGACCTGAGGTGCCGGTTTTCTGCATGTATTTTTCAACGTAGACGCGCATGCGCTTAATGCTTTTCTCAGAGGGCTGGTCCATTGCTTGACTCCTCAACTCCTTATTCACGACGAATCGGTGCTTCGCCCTTAGTCTAGTATTTCAAGCGGGCCTATGCCACCCTCTGTGTGCTTCCGCTAGAGGAGAGCATATCCATGGCCCAGCAACTACCGAAAATTTATGTCACCCGTCAGCTTCCCGAAGCAGCGCTGGCTCCCTTGCGAACCTGCGGTGCCCTGTCTGTCTGGGAGTCGGATCAAGCCGTTTCGCGTGAGACCTTGCTATACGAGGTGCGCGACACTGTTGCCCTGCTGAGCCTGGTCACGGAGCGCATTGATGACGAGCTGCTCGACCGCGCGCCACAGCTCAGGATCGTCGCCAATATGGCCGTCGGGTATGACAATGTGGATGTCCCGGCGCTGACCCGTCGCAACATCGTCCTGACCAACACGCCGGGCGTTTTGACCGAAACCACGGCCGACCTGACCTTCGCGCTCATGCTGGGTATCGCCCGCCGTATCGGCGAAGGCGAACGCCGTGTGCGCGCCGGCCAGTGGCCGGTGTGGAGTCCGTTTGTCTTTCTTGGGACGGACGTTCATCAGGCCACGCTGGGCATTATCGGTCTGGGGCGTATTGGAGCCGCAGTCGCCCGGCGGGCGCAAGGTTTTGAGATGCGGGTGATCTACCATAATCGCGGTCAGAACAAAGAGGCCGAGGAGCAACTCGGGTGTACCTGGGTCGATATGGACACCCTGCTGAGCGAGTCGGACTTTGTGGTCGTGCTGGTTCCGCTCGGTCCGGAAACACGCCAGCTCATCTCGACGCCTCAGCTCAAAAAGATGAAGCCGACCGCCTTTTTGGTGAACGCTGCTCGTGGGCCTATTGTTGATACGCGTGCCCTGTACGCAGCCCTGCGGGACAAGGTCATCGCCGGAGCCGCACTTGATGTGACCGACCCGGAGCCGCTGCCCGCGGACGACCCGTTGCTGACGCTCGACAACTGCCTGGTTGTTCCTCACGTCGGCAGCGCCAGTATTGCCACCCGGATGCGCATGGCCACGCTGGCGGCGGAGAACCTCGCTGCCTTTCTCGGCGGCTGGCGGCCGCCCACGCCGGTGAATTCGGAGGTCCTGTAAGCTGGCGCGTTTCATTCCAGGCTGTAGCCCTGCCGTTGCGCTTGCGTCATGCCGGACATGATCCGGCATCCAGAGGCGGAGGGACGGGAGCCTGGATTCCGGCTTGCGCCGGAATGACGGCAGGGATCGGCTGGCTATATGGAAGCGTGCATTTTACGGCTGAAAATACGGGACCACGTATTTCCCAAACAGG
>JAPOYX010000049.1 GCA_026706345.1 Gemmatimonadota bacterium
CGGCGGCGAGAATGAGGTCGAGCTGGGAGAGGCAACGCAGCGGGGCGATGACCCGGAAGTTCGACCGGCTGGCGGGGATGGCAAGTCGGAATTTGTAGGTGTCGGTTCTGTCGATCACGAAAACGAGACCGATACCGGGTTAGGCAGCAATGAACCGCAAGAAATCGACGCGGACGAAGCGACTGATCGATTGAATGAGGGCACCGAAGCGGAGCGCAGGCAGCAAGCGGATGCGGCAGCTGTGAGGCGTGTCCGGGTCGCAATAATGGAGCGGTACGCCAGGACGCAGGGATTCCGGAAAGAAAACGACAGGCGGTTCTCGCACAAGGATGGAGGTTGGATTGTCCGGGCCAATGGTGCGCGCTTCCCTTGGGAGCACTATGGGGCTGATGGTGGACTCGTTCGCCATTACCTGCCCAGAGAACACTGTCTGGAGCGCGAACCGTTGCAAATCGAAGCTGACGTTTGGCGGTTGATGGAAACAAGGCCGGAAATCTATGCGCTCATATTGGCGGATATCAGCGGCGCTCCGACCGAAGTGACCGGATCCCGCTTGAAAGCCATGCAGGCAGAAGGGCAAGTCGTTTTATTTCCCGCGACATACAGACTGGTATTCGATGAGAGTGGTGTTGGATGACGGAATTTGACCGCTCCATGGGAAAGCCGGGAATAGCGAAGGATTCCCACAATTGGTGCTTGTACATGGTTTTGGTGTGGTGCCGGAGCGCCTTCCGAATTGTGCACGCAAGCGGTCTTGATCGAAATGTCGGATGAGCGGCCGGTGTCAGAAGATTGCGCCCCGCTCTGATTGATCGCTGGTGACCTGCCCCCCCGGAAGCTAGGCCACTCATTGTGAGAAGGTTCTCGGATAGCGCATCAATAGTTCACTGATGTACTAGTTCAGGTTCTGTGGCTGGGCTGCTCGCAGCGTGGTCCCCCCTGTAGCGCACGCGCGACACTCGAGGGGGAGCAACCGAGCACGGACAACGTGCATTCTCCGGAGCCGTCTCCGCCGACGCGGTTGGACACGGACAACGGCTTCCGGCTGGGCCCGGAACTGCCGGAGGAGCTGCCGCTTCTCCCCTCGGGCTCGTTTCGCACCGCGGCGCCGGGCCACCCGTCGTCCGCACCTGTTGACCCCGGCTCCAGGGCCGATCCCGATCGGTTCTTCGACGACGACTACACCGAGGTGCTGCGAGAGATCATCGGGGAGATCGTCGAGCAGGAGGGGCCGATAACCCTGCGGGCGCTCGCGCAGCGGGTCGCCCACAGGCACGGGTGGCGACGAACCGGAAGGCGAGTCCAGGAACGTGTGCACGTCAACCTCGCGTCGGTGGAGCACCACTCCGAGTTCGGAATTGTCTTCGCGTGGGCACCAGGAAGCCACGCCGACCGCGTGCCGTACCGGGGACTGCGCGATCGGGCCATACGAAGCGTGTCCCGCACGGAAATTGCTTCGGTCATCGATCGGCATTTCCGCGAGCTGTCGGAGGCAGAGGACTTTGTTCTCGGATTGTCGCGTCTGTTGGGCATTGCGCGCCTAAGCCAAGACGACCGCGCCTATCTCGAGGAATGCGCGCGCTGGCGGGCGCTGGGCGTTGCCGGGTACCCGGAAGGGGATGACCATGGTCCTTAGGCTGGCCGGAGAGACTGACCCGCTGACGATCCCGGAGAGTGCCGGCCTCGGCATCATGTGCCTGCGGTCAACTGGCAACCGATCAGCCGCCAGTGTCAATGGCAACTGAAAACTGCACACTTTGGGGCGGTATTTCCAAACGCCGGGATCAGTGACTTGACTGCGGGGAGGGGCTCATGTCTTCGCGTAGCTGGGCGCCGATGCTTTCCGCGATCCTGGCAGCGGCGGTTTGAATGGAATCCTGTGCGAGGCGAGCGTAGCGAGCAGTAGTTTGCGCCTGTGTATGGCCAAGCAATTTCCCGATCATGGTGAGGCTTTCGCCGAGAGCCAATGCTTGAGAAGCGAAGCTGTGCCTCAAATCGTGAAATCGGACGTCCTCAAGCCCCGCGCGCTTGCGGATGCGACGCCAGGGGCGCCGTCGTCCGACCCACTCCGCATGCCGCGAATCAGGCGACTCGCGGTCCGCGAATCGAGGCGGTGGAGCGGATGTTCGGGAAGGCGGGAAAACCGCCGTCAGATACTGCGGGAACTCCCGTCAGGCGCAGCAGATCTCGCAGTCAGGTGCGCGGGATTCCGCACCCGGTCACGCGACGGCCGGTGGATAGAGGTCGAGGCGGACGGTGCGGTCGGCCCGGAGCGCGACTTCCAGCACCCGCCCCGCGATCTCCTCCCGCTCCAGCCAGCTCAGGGCGTGCTCGAACAGTCTCGTTTGGACGTCGAGGCTCATCAGCCCGTGCGCCACGGTGATGCAGACCAGCCCGGGATGGCGAGGCTCGCGCTGCACCAGCGTCGTGAAGTCGGTCCGGTCGTTCGTCACCAGGACGTAGCCTTCGGCGACCGCGCGCCGGACCAGCGCCCAGTCCTGGCGCGCCCTCAGCCCGAGCCAGGTCACATGCGTGGACAGCGGGTAGCCCCGCTCTCGCGCGACGGTCGCCAGGCTGGGACTGAGGCACTCGTCGATCAGGAATTTCAACGCGGCCCGGATGGCGCATCGAGGGCCGCCTCGCCGGAGGCAACAGGAACCCGGGAGCGCCAGGCCGGCGCGGCGCGCGGACGGCCCCGCCGGGGATAGGCGCGCGCATAGCAGGCCGCCGCGTCGATCTGCGAGAAGGTGAGCCCCGGCCAAGCCGCCTGTATCGCCTCGATCCTGTCGCCGTTGTCGAGCATCTCGGCGATGTTGTGTGCGGGAATGCGGGTCCCCTTCACGCAGGGCGTGCCCGAGAGCACCGCGTCGTCGACCGCGATCGCCTCCCGCGCCCGCGCCAGTCGGGACAGTCCCCTCTCCACCTCCACCTTCATCTCCCGCAGGTCGACCGAGACGTCCTGCACGCAGGCCGACTCCGCGTCGGGACGGCCGAGCAGGTCGCGCACCAGCTTGCGGCGCCCGTCCAGGGTGAAGATCCTGGCCGTTTCGTGAACCAGCTTCAGGCTCACCAGGCCGTCGTTGTGCAGGAGGCGGGCGCCCTCGCGGCGCGACGCGGCGCTGCCCAGAACGCCGGTGTCGATGATGCGGTGCACCTGCCTCAGGGGGACGCCGGTCACGCAGGCCGCCTCGTTGGCGGACAACACCTTCGGAACTGCCGTGGCGGTCGTCATTTATCCTTCCTCCAATCCGGAAGGAATATAAGGTGGCGGCGACCGCGATGCCAGCGCAATTGCCCTGGGCATCAGATCGATGCCCACCGCCCGGTCGTGCGCCTCGACGATGCGGTCATCGCCGCCCACTATCGCTGGCGACAAGACCAACTTCAGCGCGAAAAGGGTGTCGTCGCGGACGGGGCGGTGCCGGATCTCTCCGTCCCTGCCGCACCGGGTCGTCCTTCACGTAGTAACCGGCGAGCATGTCGTAGCTGACGCCCTGCGGTGGCGAGGCGATCCTGCCAATCGAGGCGACCATCGCGTCAGCGTTGGCCCGACACCGCGCGGTCGTGGCCGCAGACCTGCCGGGAATACGAGGGGCAGTACCGGCTCAAACGGATCCGACCGGAGAATGCCGGCCGAGAGGACGGCGAACCCGGGTGGTCCGGCATTGCCGCTCGCGCATGGCCCGGGCCTCCATGGGCTCCGGTCAGGCGGCCGCCTTCCGGCCCGAGGCGAGCGGGCGCGACGCCAGCCACGCCTCGAGATGGCTCTCCCGCCAGCGAACGGCGCGCTGCCCGACCCGTTGCGGCAGCGGGAAGTCGCCTTCCCGCATCAGCCGGTAGATCGCCGAACGGCTCAGTCCGGTTCGCTCCTGTACCTCTTCTCGACGCAGCATGCGGTCAATGGTCGACATCTCACAACCCCTCCGGTTCCCTTCCATCCCCGAGATCCTAATGTGTGTAAGTGGGTTGTCAAACAGTAGGTTATGAGGCCTTCGCGCAGTATTATTTTGGCGCAATGTTGGCGGTTCAATCGCACTGCCTGGCGACGCATGCCCCATTTTGTCGGCAACCCGCCGAAGCGGTCCGCCGAGACGTACCTACCCCATTCCTGCATGAGCACCCGCCGCCGTTCGAAGAGGTGCATCCGCCGGTAGGCGGCCTCCACGCGATCCGAAGTGACATGCGCCAGGGCAAGCTTGAGACGTCACGCGGCGCATCCGAGCACTCCGCCGCCCAGTCTCGGAATGACGAGCGAAACCCGTGCGGCATGGCCCCGCTCTCCAGCCAGCGTCCCGCCCTCGAAACGACGCGGACTGGCTCAGGAAACCATCCCCGCCACTTCAACGGAGCGCGACCACTTTCCCGGCGCTCGCCGAGACGTACAAGCCCCATCGTTGCATCAAGGCCCGACGTTGGTCGCGGTAATCGCTCCGGGAGTAGGCCCGTTCGGTGGAGTCCGGAACTCGATGGGCGAGTGCCGCTTCCATGATTGCGTGCGGCGTCGAGGTGCATTCAGCCGCCCAAGTTCGGAACGATGCCCGAAAACCGTGAACCGTAGCCCGGTCCGCCAATCCGACGGTTCGGAGCACCTTCGTCAGGGTCGCATCGCTAAGGGTTTGGCCTGGTTTGGAGGGGGACGGGAACACCAAGTCCGAGCGAGTTTCACGCAGCTTGCTGGCCTCATCCAAGACCAGCGTCGCGGCGTCGGAAAGCGGCACCACGTGGTCCACTTCCGACTTCATGCGTTGAGCCGGGATCCGCCATTCCCGTGCCTCAAGGTCAATTTCGGTCCACCTGGCACCTCGGGCCTCACCGCTTCGCGTCGCAGTCAGGACCACCCACCGCAAGCACAGCTTGGCTGCCCTTCCCGACCCCGAACTTGCAACGGTCTTCAGTGCTTCAGTGATCTCTTGGTAGGGCAAAGAACGGAAATGGGCCTGCACGGCCTTTTGGACTGGCAGAGCCCCGCTGATCGCGTCCGCAGCAAGATTGTGTTCCACGAAGCCGTGGGCTTGCGCCCACGCCAAGGTCGCGCGCATCCGTTGGCGGACCTTGCGCCCTGTCTCGGGCTTCGTGGTCCAGATTGGCGTCAGGACGCGAAGGAGATGTTCCCGGTCGACACGGTCGACACGCATCCCGCCGAGAATTGGAAATGCGTACTTCTCGAGCTGCTGCATCCAGTTGGCGGTCGCCTTGGCATTCCGCCAGCGCGTCTTGCTCGCCTCGAACGTCCTTTCGGCCGCTTCCCGGAAGGTAGGCACGGCCGCCTTCCGCTTGGCCTCAAGCGGATCGCCACCTTCGGCAATGAGTGTCCGATTGGCTGCCGCCAGCTGCCTCGCCCTGGCCAGGCTGATCGTCGGGTAGGCACCCAGGCCGATGTCAGCCCGGCGGCCCGCAATCGTGACCCTCTGGACCCAACTTTTGGTCCCGCCAGGCGTGATGAACAGGTAGAGGGTCGCTCCGTCACCGTACCTGCCGGGCCTGGTGAGGGACTTAACTCGCGCGACTGTTAGCTTGGCCATGCGTTCTTCCCACGTTTATTCCCACGCATTGTGTGGGAATATACGAAGATGGAAAGGAACGTGCAAGCGGCCAGATCGAAGAAACTCTAATAAAATACTTGCTTTATCGGATTACCGGGGAACATCGAGGAACAGGTGGTGGTGCCCAGGGGAGGAATTGAACCACCGACACCGCGATTTTCAGTCGCGTG
>JAPOYX010000050.1 GCA_026706345.1 Gemmatimonadota bacterium
TGGTGACGACGTTGATGGCGCCGCCGATGGCTCCGGCGCCGTACAAGGCGCCCTGGGGAGCCTTGAGCACCGCAATGCGGTCGATGTCGAACAGGTCCTGGTTTATGAAGTCCTGGGCCGGCGCCTGGACCCCGTCGAAATTCACGACGACCGGCGAATCTCCCTGCTGCGGTGCGGCAAGCCCCCGTGCGGACAGATTGACCACCCCCATCCTGTAGGACTGGCGCAGCACCAGATTGGGAGTCAGGTCCGCGACGTCCTTGATGCGCGTGATGCCGGCGTCCTCGACCTGGGATTCCGAGAACACCGTGATGGACTCGGGGATGTCCTGAACGCTCTCGGACCGCTTCCTGGCGGTTACCAGAATCTCTTCGAGTTCGGGTTCCTGCGCATACACCGGCACACACAGCAGAACGGCCAGAACCGGCCCGACGACCCGCGCCATGACCCTGCCGGTCTGTGCCCGATGAACTCTCGACAACTTGCTCATGGTTGCTCCGTTCTCTCCAAGACTGTTGCAAACTCGTGTGGCTGAAAACTATGCAGGAGCCGAAAACCGCCGCACAACGACGCTGAAGGCTAGTGCCGGGAGAAATAAGGCTAGGTAACGCGGAAGTCGCCGCTTGGCGCCCGCCTTTGGAGCCCGGGTGCGGAACTTTGGGCTTGTAGCGTGGTCAACGTTCGACGGCATTGCGAATGCCAGTGACAGCAAGACGAGATCATCAGGAGCAATTTTGGAAAAGGTACCAGGCGCGGCACCCGTCAAGGTTGGCCGGGGAGACGGGGCCGAATCGGCGCCTGAATCCGTACATGGCGACATGGGCGGCCGAAAGGTGTCGGCCGCGGCAGGTGAAGGGCAGCGACCGCCGTCACGGCAGAGCCGCAAACCCACCGGAGTCCCCCTGGCCGAAAGGCAGGGCGAACAGGTCTGTTCAACAAGCCCAACGCCACTCGTTCCCTCAAAGGGCCCGGAACAACGAGCGATCGCTTCGTCTGCGCGGAAAGACCCGGCCACCGAACCGGCAGGCACTCCGAAGCTCAAGACGCCGGGCACACGGAAAAAGCCCGGCAAGCCTTCGCAGGAAGAGATTGCCGCAATGAGGGCGGCCAAGAAAGCGGGAACGGAAGCCCGGGTACAAAAGAGATCGAAAGCGGAGGCCCCTGGTAAGCCTCATGTTCCGAAGCTCGAAAAGGGTGCCGCCGATCCCGGCAAGACTTTTCGAGCTGTTGCCGAGGGCAACTTTCGCCAACTCGACCCCGTGACCGGAGACGCCTCCTGTCAGATGCGCGTACCGTTCATGCTCGATGCCATGGATATCCTTGCGGCGGCGGATCCCAAGCCGGCAAGCCTTACCTCCGGCTTCAGTTCCGCATACGGTCCGGAATTCAACACGCTTCCCCCGGATGTCGGTTCAAGAAAAGGCTCCCTGCCCAAATTCGGCTCAATGGCGGAACACTATTTTTCGATGTTCTACCCGTTGAGCGTCATTCGCTGTCGAGCGGATGACAGCCTGCGGTTTCTCATCGACGACGAACCGGAAGGGTCAACCTACTCGTACGGTGAAGTAAACCGATGGAAATCGGCGACCGCCCAGTACTCCGTCGACTACATGCGCAAACTTGCCGACGTACAGGCCGCCGGAACGGCGGATCGGGCACCCATCACGGGCCAGATAAGCAGAATGCTGGAGGATGCCAGCATCGAGTTGAACAAGGGAGGGTACAGACAACCCGTGCTTCCCATTTTTACCGCACAGTACTTTCTCGCACAGAACGAGCACCTGCATGGGCGGCCGCTGGTTTTGGCATTGACACGGCTGGGCTACGACGACGAAGGGCGGCAGTATCATTTCGGAACCAGCGTGCACATGTACAAGCCCAATCGGACGGACGACGTTTCGCAGAAGAAATTCGAACTCGTACGGGCAGCTCCCGATCCCGACGACGCGCAACGGGGAGTCACGGTCGTGCACGCCTTCAACATGTTCGCGCTCGACCCCGCCGAAAGGGAAAGATACGAGGCGAGTGCCGGTTTTTCGGGAGCCGAACGGTTTTTCAACAGTCCGGAGAACGAGGAGTTCGAATCGGGATTCGGCCAGTGTGACTTCAATCACCTGTTGCGGATGTGGGGCGCGGCCCATCCGCCTGCGCCGGCGGCGTCCGTGGCGCAAGGCTTCAAGCCGGGAGAAACCCGCGACTATGTTGAAACGAAACACGGTG